>NZ_JBMKHT010000060.1:0-24130 GCF_049238165.1 Enterobacter cloacae complex sp. IR5422
CGGGTCTGGCGGCGTTTACTGGAAAACTCACTGTCGGCAAAAGTCAGTTGCTGGCTCATCCGGTTACTCATTCTGGGTTCAGGTTACAACACGATGATCTCACATCTCGGACTTATTCGCACCTTCCCTGGAGCAATTCCTCTCGAAACTGATCTGCTCAATACAAACAAATACGCAATGCTTGGTGTTGCCAAGCTGGCATCTTCTTTAATGGGCGGGAATACTTACGTTCACGGCCTTGCATGCACACCATCAAGCCCGGCCTCGATGGTGGTGAATGTGGCTGCAGGACAGATTTATAGCCTGCAAAATATCGATGGCACTGCGTATTCATCTCTTCCTGCTGATACGACACATAGCATTCTAAAGCAGGGCTATATCCTTGACGCTCAGCAATTCACACTGACTGCGCCTTCAACATCCGGATATAGCATTAACTACCTGATCCAGGTGACTTACTCTGATATCGACGGTGGTTCAACTGTCCTTCCTTACTACAACGCAAGCAATCCCTCAGTTGCGTGGAGTGGTCCGAATAACAGCGGCACTGCGCAATATACTGTTCGGCAGGGAATTTGCACTGTATCACTTAAGGCCGGAGTTGCTGCCACAACCGGAACGCAGATAACACCAACGCCTGATACTGGTTGCACTGGCCTCTACGTCATTACGGTGGCTCAAGGGGCGACCACAGTCACAGCAGGAAATATCACCACCTACGCAAATGCACCATTCCTTCCACAGGGCGGTATTGTAGACGGAATCCAGCGCAATACTATGCGTTATGCAGCTGATACTGGCGTCGCAAATGCATATGTAGTGAATATTAATCCTGGAATATTAACCCTGTCAGATGGGATGGAGGTTAATTTCAAGGCTGCAAATGCTAACACAGCATCAAGCACCTTGAATGTTTGTGCTCTTGGCGCTTTCCCGGTGCTGAACAAGTTTGGTCAGACATTAATTAGCGGTGAGATCGCTTCAGGTAGCCACGTCACAGTTAAATGGTCTTCTGCAGCATCTTCATGGTTCATCCTTGATAGTACAAGCGCTGTGCCAACTGTACCTACCGCTGCTCCGGGAACCAACACGACGCAAGCAGCAAGTACTGGGTTCGTAGGTGCGGCAATTTCTGCAGTATCTGGTCGTCTGCTTGGCGCTCCTCTTATTTTTACCTCTTCAGGGTCTTATACACCGTCTGCCGGCGCTAAGGCGATAATTGCACAGGTGGTTGGCGGCGGAGGTGGAGGGGGTGGTACGCCAGCAACCTCTTCTACACAGAACTCTGTGGGTGGTGGTGGTGGTGGTGGTGCAATTGCTGTGTCATACATTCCAGTTTCTTCACTGACATTGCCGGTATCAATAGCAGTGGGAACTGCTGGATCTGGCGTCGTAGGGGCAGCGGGAGTTAAAGGTGGAGATACTTCTTTTGGGTCGTATCTTACTGCAGGTGGAGGAAGTGGAGGCCTGCTAGGCACAGCCGCAACTTCCGGCTCACCTTACGTATTGCAGTGTGCGGCTGGCGGTGTGGCCACAGGAGGCAATATCTACAACTCAGGCGGCTGCCCGGGTGGTCAAGCAACATATATTACTATTTCTGCTGGCATATCAGGATTTGGCGGCTCAAGTCCATTAGGGGGCGGTGGAGGCGTAGGTGGTTCGACCGCCTCAGGTGGCTATACAAACGGAAAGGGACCTGGAGGCGGCGGAGCCGGGTCTGCAGCAGGCTCTAGCGCATCAGCACAAATGGGTGGGGCTGGAGTTGGTGGAATCGTAATGATCTGGGAGCTTTCATAATGGGAAAATACGCACTGGTCGAAGGCGGGGTAGTGAAAAACATCATTGAATGGGAAGGGCCAGACGCCTCTCCCGTAGACTTTGGGAAGGGGGTGGTAGCTATAGGATATGATGAAAAAAATCTGGCAGGTATAGGATATACATATAAAGATGGCGTTTTCACTGCGCCGCCAGCTACAGAAGCTGAGATTAAAAATCAGAAAGAAATGGAGAGGCTAAATAATTCTGCCGCAAAAGAATATTTAATGTCAGAGGCAAGTCAGAAAATATCCGTGTTACAGGACGCGGTTAATCTATGCATGGCAACTGATGAGGAGGGAGTTGCGCTCCCACTCTGGAAGGAATACAGAGTTTTGTTATCAAGAATTAACGCAGACACTTCAGGGATTATCGCATTCCCCCAGAAGCCCGGCGCTTAACATCAAGTAAGGTCGCTCATTATCTTATGAGCGACTTTTGCAACCTATGCCTGTAATTTTCGATAGGTTTTTCAATTAGAGCAAATATTAACCATCCCGCAAGGGTTGACATAAGAATAGAGGCGGCCATAGCTAATGCGTTATTAGGATATAACTTTGACATTTCAGTAAGGAAAAACCAGTGAAACAGATATATTGAAAAACTTTTATTCCCTATGTTTCTCATGGCACTGCTTGAAAAGAAATTACTATAAATACCGCAATCTCTTACCGCTAGTAAGATTAAGCAACCCCATACAATGCTCAAAGATAAAAAGCTAGATGGCAAACCCCCTATGATAACCCTGCCGAAAAGAAAGTATGATACTGCTGGTATGATCACAGCGACTCCAAAAAAACAGATGGATATCTTAAGCCCGTTTCTTCTTTTACCACCACTGATATTCTGAGCCATGTAAGATGCTATAATCCCGACCAAGAAGCTAGGGATATACCAATGTGTATAAATAGAGTTGTCAGGCGTACGGGATGGAGGAAAAAATTCTCGTAAAACGATTATAGCAATAATGGCAAGCACGATCACAGGTAGCAAACCATGCCTTTTATGAACGGGGGTTAAGATTAAAATAAAAAATGGAAGGATGAAATAGAATTTGAATTCAACGGGTATAGTCCATAAGTGCCCATAACCCTGCTGAAATGTAGCTATTTTCGCAAGGTCATAAATATCAAAATAACCAGCCGAATAATAAAATAAGCATGCCAATATGAAAATAGGGATTATTCGGAAAAATCTCCCTATAGAATATTCCAGCAAGCTTTTTCTCGTTAAACCATTTTTGATAAATTTGTTTGTTAAAAGAAATGAACTGAGTACGAAAAATAACCACACGCCTATTTTGCCAGTACCTCCTAAAAAAGGCCTTGTTGCTGGTAAAAACATAACAAGAGCATGAGCAAACATAACAATCATTACAGCCAGCCCCCGAATCCCATCGGCTGCCGGAAAATGATTTACTGGGGTAATATTTTTCTCGGTCAAGATTGCACCACTCTCATCAGGCTAACGATTTTCCGCATACTTTGATTACTTAACTGCACAACGTCAAATACAAAAAATAAAAAACTTTTTTCTGGCTATAATTTAGCCGCCTTTTCTTTAGCATGCTACATAAAGGTTAACTTGAAACTAACCAGTAACTATCTTCATCGAAAGAAAGAAACCACTTTACCATCAAACACTTTACAAATCTGTTAGTCATATCACCTTGATCAGCGAATCCGTTGCATAATACTGTATATAAACACAGTAATAACCGGAGGTGCATCATGGGATTTCCATCGCCAGCAGCAGACTACCTTGAAGAACGTATATCACTCGACAAGCGCATCATAACCAGACCGGCAGCAACGTACTTCATGCGAGCCGGTGCGACGCACTATCGGGAAGGCATTCTCAGTGGTGCGCTGCTTGTTGTAGACGCATCACTGAGCCCTTGTGACGGATCACTGCTGGTTTGCACTGACGAAGGTGAGTTCCGCATTAAACGGTATCGCACCCACCCGCAACCGCATCTGGAGAATCTGGAGAATGGAAAGCGAGAGAGGTTGCCGGACAAGAATGAAGCATCAGACACATCGCGGCCAGTGTTCGGAGTGATCACCTACATCATCAACGATGCGCGTTCTGGTGAGTTTGATGATTGTCCGGTGATGTAGGTGGCGTTATGCCACCCTCTCATCTAACCAATCTGCCCACCACTGCATCATTTCGCGACGCGTATCGAGATACTCTGCATGGTTGTACACTGAGCGAGTTCCTCCGCTAACGTGCGCCAGCTGCATCTCTATCGCGTCTTTGTTCCAGTGCTTCTCGTTAAGAACGGTGCTGAACTGGTGGCGCATGCCATGACCGCTTGTCTGGCCTTCATAGCCAATGCTGCGTATCACTCCGAGCACGGCATTTTCACTGATAGGCTTCTTCCTGTCAGTTCTTCCAGGGAAGCACAGCTCATACTGACCAGTGATTTGTTGCAGGAATTTGAATAGTTCGATAACCTGGTCTGACATTGGAACCACGTGTAGCTTCCTGCCTTTCATGACCTCCGGGTCAACGCTGATTAACCTGGTTTCGTAATCAATTCCCGTCCATACCAGCGAACGCAATTCAACTGTGCGCATGGCCGTATAGTGAAGAATCTGCGCCGCAATCTTCGATACAATCCACCCGCCATACGCGTTTAAAGCACGCTGGAATTCGTGTATGCGGTGCATAGGAAGGAAAGGATAGTTCTTCTTTCTATATCCTTTCATCGCCCCTGCTAGGTCTCTGGAGGGGTTGTATTTAGCCCGGCCAGTTATGATCGCATAACTGAACACCTCACCACACCTTCTCCTCGCTTTGTCAGCGCGTTCCATTGCGCCCCTGTCTTCAAATATCCTGATGACCTTCAGCAGTGTCATGGGCTCCACATCATCCATGCGCAAGTGTCCGATGACTGGAAGTATGTCGTCAGTGAACATGCTCATCATCTCGTCAGCATATCCCTTAGACCACACCTTTGATTTATGCGCATGCCACTCGCGGAAGATATCACCGAACGAGTCAGCAGCTTCCTCTTTCACTCTCTTCTTTAATGCCTGCTTCTGCTCGGCCGGATCAACGCCAGTCAGCAACTTCATTTTTGCTTCTGACTGTTTCGCCCTGGCTTCAGTGAGGGAGATTTCAGGGTAGGGCCCAATGACCAGTGTCTTTTCCTTTCCATCGAACCGGTAACGCATGCGCCACACCTTTTTACCTGATGGCGGAACGAACAGAAAAAGCCCTCCGGCATCTGCGAGGCGATATGATTTTTCCGCAGGTTTGGCTGCGTCAATTTGCTTTACCGTAAGCATGTGGGCATAAATCCGTGGTCATTTTGCAGTGTGCCCACAATATGCCCGCAATAGTTCGGCGTAGTCAATCCATGTTGGGTAATGTGCGGTAACGTCGACCGCATTGTGCGACAATGATATCAAGGGTTTTGGTAATGGCGGGAAATGACGAGTAATGAAGAAATGGTGTCCCCTGCAGGAATCGAACCTGCAACTAGCCCTTAGGAGGGGCTCGTTATATCCATTTAACTAAGGGGACGAGGCGGCACGAGTATAGCGTCATTTACACTTTGCGTTAAGCGCATCGCCGCCTGACTGCTCAAAGAGTCACCATTCAGGACGATTTTTTTGTCGATTTATCATCACTTTCCCGCGCTTTAAGCTCCGCTTTGCGTTTGTTCGACATGTCGTTACGGATTTGGGCATGGCTTAACAGCGCGAAGATAAACGTTCCGCCGCAGATGTTTCCTGCTAGTGTCGGCAGGGCGAACGGCCAGAAAAAGTCGCTCCAGTGAAGCGTACCGTTAAAGACCAGATACAGTATTTCTACGGTACCGACCACAATATGCGTGGTGTCAGCCAGCGCAATCAGCCAGGTCATCAATATAATCACCACAATTTTGGCGCTCCCTGCTGAAGGAAACATCCAGACCATCGTAGCGATAATCCAGCCAGAGATGATGGCATTAGAGAACATTTCGAACGGGGTGTTTTTCATCACATCCATGCCGATTTTTACAAATGCGTCCCGGGTGGGTTCATCAAAGATCGGCATGTACTCAAACGCCCAGGCCGCGATGCCCGTGCCGATGATATTACCCAGCAGGACGACGCTCCACAGACGCATCAATAAACCGAAGTTGCCGAGGGTAGGGTTTTGCATCACCGGCAGAACGGCGGTCACCGTGTTTTCGGTAAACAGCTGCTGGCGGGCCATGATGACAATCACAAAGCCGAAGGTATAGCCGAGATTCTCGAGTAAAAAACCGCCCGGCACACCTTCCAGCTGAACATGAAATATCCCTTTGGCGAGCAGAGACGCGCCCATTGAGAGCCCTGCGGCGATAGCTGACCAGAAGAGGGCCATGGCATCGCGCTCCATCTCTTTTTCACCGTCCTGGCGTATATGCTCATGGATGGCCATCGCGCGGGAAGGGAGGCGATCTTCATCAATTTCTATTTTCTCGCCACGCGCTTTCTCCTCGCTTTCAATTTCAAGTTCCTCATCGCTCTCGCCAATTTTTTCTTCGCCCACGTCTTTCATATCTGCTCCCGGAGGTTGATCTTTCTGTTAAGCGTAGCGGCTTTTATCGGGATGCCTGTGGGGATGCTCTTAAATTGGCGGCAATGACAACAAAGGTGATACATCTCTTTCAAAGACATTATAAAATTGCCAGCGAAACGAATTCCAAAAGCCAGGCTATGCTGAGATCAGAGTCACGGTGATTACTGCCCGTAATTGTGCTCATAGACATCGGTAAACGTGCTGTTACAATCGCTTGCACGTTTACAGACGGAGCATCAACGGCTCCGTTACGGATGGCAATCAACGATAGCCATACTGAACAGGGAGATATTTATGAAACTTCGGCTGTCGGCGCTTGCGCTTGGCGCGACGATGCTTGTGGGCTGCGCCAGCTCCGGGGAGCAAACGGGACGCTCCGATCCTCTCGAAGGATTTAACCGCTCCATGTATAACTTCAACTACAACGTGCTGGACCCGTATGTGGTTCGCCCGGTGGCAGTGGCATGGCGCGATTATGTTCCCCAGCCCGCGCGTAACGGGTTAAGTAACTTTACCAGCAACCTCGAAGAGCCTGCGGTAATGGTGAACTACTTCCTGCAGGGCGACCCGTATCAAGGGATGGTGCACTTTACCCGCTTCTTCCTGAACTCCATTCTGGGGATGGGCGGCTTTATTGACGTGGCAGGCATGGCGAACCCGAAACTGCAGCGTGAGCAGCCGCACCGTTTCGGCAGCACAATGGGACATTATGGCGTCGGGTACGGTCCGTACATGCAATTACCGTTCTACGGTAGTTTCACCCTTCGTGATGACGGCGGCGATATGGTTGATACGCTGTATCCGGTTCTGTCGTGGCTGACCTGGCCGCTGTCGGTGGGTAAATGGACGGTGGAAGGGATAGAAACCCGTGCGCAACTGCTCGACTCTGATGGCTTACTGCGCCAGTCTTCTGACCCGTATATTATGGTGCGAGAAGCGTACTTCCAGAATCATGACTTTATTGCTAACGGCGGTAAGCTGAAACCGGAAGAGAATCCAAACGCGAAGGCGATCGAGAACGAACTAAAAGATATCGATTCGGAGTAAATAAAAAAGGTGAGCAATGCTCACCTTTTTCAATTCCTGCGCGATTAGAACGCGTAGTTGAAGTTCGTACCGAACAGCCAGGCTTTACCTTCAGAGGTAAACTCGTAAGGGCCTTCCTGGAACGTCACTTTCTGACCGTGCATATAAGATACGCCCGCATCGATAGATGCATTCTCGTTGAACGCATAAGTCGCGCCTGCACTTATCCAGAAGCGGTCCTGATCCGGAATGGAAATGGAACGCTTGTCTGCCGGAACCGGGCTGTCGTCAAATGCGATACCGGAGCGGAAAGTCCAGTTTTTATCGTAGTAGTAGGTGGTACCCAACGCAATACGATAAGCGTCGTGGAAGCTTTCATCCTTATAGAACAGCGTTTGACCATTGCTTCCGGTCGCTTTCAGCTCCTGGAACTGGCTCCAGCTGGTATAGGCCAGGCTGTAGTGGATCGCCCATTGCGGTGCAACGCGGTTATAACCGGAGACTTCCCACATTTCTGGCAAATGCAGTGACAGCGAACCTGGAACGGTCTGGTTTGACGTTCCCCAAGGAATGGTGGTACCCGCACCAGGAACCACGTTGTTCACAGGCTTCAGGATGCCGCTCTTGTAATCGCCGTCGAAGTCAATTTTCACTTCGGAGCGATAGGTCAGGCCCCAACGGTTGTTTTTGTCCAGCTCGTACAGGATACCGGCGTTCCAGCCATAGCCCCACTCATCACCTTCAAGGCTGGCAATTTTGTTGCTGTTTTTTGGCAGGCGAGCAGTTTGCTCCCCGGAGTAACGTTCAATTTTGGCATCGGCGTAGACGGCATCAAAGCCCAGACCAAAGCTCCAGTTGTCGTTCAGGCGATAAGCACCACTCAGGTTCAGGTTCAGCGTAGTAAGGTCTGTTTTACCGCCGTATTCACCAGCCGGGTAGTTGCTATTGAACTCGGTAGCAAGCCCGTAGTTAGAGGTTACGGATGCTCCCCAGCCAAACTGTTCATTGATAGGCGCAACGAAGTGCAGGTTAGGGACCCATGCTGTTGGGGCAATATTGTCCGCTTTAAGGCTCGCACCCGTGTAAGGCGACTTGCCAGAAATGTTGACATCAGGATCGATATAAACCGCACCGGCAGAGAAGGTCGGACGATCAAACATCATGATCAATGCGGGGTTACGACTTGCGTTACCCGCATCATCAGCAATAGCGCCTTCCCCTGAATACGCGCGGCCAAGGCCAGAGGAAGAAAATTCGTTTAACTGAAAGCCCGCTGACCATGCGGAAGTGGAGACGAGTGCCACTGCGACTGCCAGCGCAGTCTTGTTGAACAGGGTTTTCTGGCTCATGACCATAACCTCATTGAGTTATTTTTATTCAATAATTGTTACATACCGTAACAGGAGCGCGAAGTGTAGGGTCTGAGGTATGACAGACAAATCAGACCAGTGGCCAGAGTATAGGTCCGACCAGCCTGAATGTTGCAAGTTTGTTTATTAATATTTTCAAACATGTTTCGTGAAACGAGATCTGGTTGGCAAAATTGTGACCATCGCGACTCACCCAAAAGGGTGGTTTTTGTTTTAGATCATTTTTTAGTGTGATATTGGTCACTTATCCGATTTTGCGCCATTAACGGCTGGAGAGAGCCCGCGCCGGGGCGTAAAATATCAGCATCGTGTTTATCTCGCGCGCTGCGCGAATACAGAGGAAATTGAGCTATGAGTAAATGCAGTGCTGATGAAACCCCGGTTTGCTGCTGTATGGATGTTGGCACCATCATGGACAACTCCGATTGCACCGCGTCTTACAGCCGTGTGTTCACCAACCGCGCCGAAGCGGAAGAGACCCTGGCCGCGCTGAGCAAGCGTGCGCGTGATGTTGAATCCGAGCCGTGTGAAATCAAGTCGACCTTTACCGAAGTGGAAGGCGGCGTGAAGCTGGACATCGACTTTGTTTTTGCCTGTGAAGCTGAAACGCTGATTTTCCAGCTGGGTCTGCGTTAATTTCTGCGGCCTGATGCCCTCACCCCGACCCTCTCCCACGGGAGAGGGCGCAAGCATTAAAAACGGTAACCTACGGGTTACCGTTTTGCTTTTACCTTGCGCACCCGGCAACATACCGCACAAATGCCCCTGCCATGCAGGGGCATTTTCTTTTTCTTCTCTGTGTTTTAGCTCGCACTTTTTCGTTTCACCGATTGGCTGAATGTAAAAAAATGGTTAAGACTATTATCAGGTCAGACCACTTAGTGTTTGCGAATATTTTTACAGGGGAGTGTTATGAGTCAGGCATTACCGCTTATTACCCGTCAGGGCGATCGCATTGCCATAGTCAGTGGATTGCGCACGCCATTTGCGCGTCAGGCAACGGCGTTTCATGGCATACCGGCCGTCGACCTGGGGAAAATGGTAGTGGGGGAGATGCTGGCTCGCAGCGAAATTCCGCCGGAGGTCATCGAACAGCTGGTCTTCGGCCAGGTCGTGCAGATGCCTGAAGCCCCCAACATTGCGCGGGAAATCGTCCTCGGTACCGGGATGAATGTTCATACCGACGCCTACAGCGTCAGCCGCGCCTGCGCAACCAGTTTCCAGGCCGTGGCTAACGTCGCCGAAAGCCTGATGGCGGGCACCATTCGCGCCGGGATAGCGGGGGGAGCGGACTCCTCTTCGGTACTGCCGATTGGGGTCAGTAAAAAGCTGGCGCGTATCCTGGTCGATGCCAACAAAGCCCGCACGACGGGTCAGAAGCTCAAACTCTTCTCGCGTTTACGTCTGCGCGATCTGATGCCTGTTCCCCCTGCCGTCGCGGAATATTCCACCGGCCTGCGCATGGGCGACACCGCCGAGCAGATGGCCAAAACCTACGGCATTACGCGTGAACAGCAGGATGCGCTGGCGCATCGTTCACATCAGCTTGCGGCAAAAGCCTGGTCGGAAGGCAAGCTGACCGATGAGGTCATGACCGCCTATATTCCTCCCTATCGCGAACCGCTTGCGGAAGATAACAATATTCGTGGCACGTCAACGCTTGCGGATTACGCCAAACTGCGCCCGGCGTTTGACCGCAAGCACGGCACCGTGACGGCGGCGAACAGTACGCCGCTGACGGACGGGGCTGCCGCCGTGATCCTGATGACCGAATCCCGTGCGAAAGAGCTGGGCATTACTCCCCTGGGCTATTTACGCAGCTACGCCTTCACCGCCATTGACGTCTGGCAGGACATGCTGTTAGGTCCGGCATGGTCCACGCCGCTGGCGCTGGATCGCGCGGGGCTGACGCTGGCTGATTTAACCCTGATTGATATGCACGAAGCGTTTGCCGCGCAAACCCTGGCAAACGTCCAGCTGCTGGCAAGCGAGCGTTTCGCACGTGATGTGCTGGGCCGCGCGCATGCCACGGGTGAAGTGGATCAGAGTAAATTCAACGTGCTGGGTGGCTCTATCGCCTACGGTCATCCGTTTGCCGCTACAGGGGCGAGGATGATCACGCAAACATTACATGAACTCCGTCGCCGTGGCGGTGGGTTTGGCCTTGTTACCGCCTGTGCGGCGGGCGGCCTTGGCGCAGCAATGGTTCTGGAGGCTGAATAATGGATATGCCATCTGCATTTAATCTGACGGTTCGCCTCGATAACGTGGCCGTTATCACTATTGATGTGCCTGATGAAAAGATGAATACCCTGAAGGCCGAATTTGGCGTTCAGGTGCGCGCGATGCTAAAGCAGATCCGCGAGAACAAAGCCATTCGCGGCCTGGTGTTTATCTCTGCCAAACCCGACAACTTTATCGCCGGGGCGGATATCAACATGATTGCCCGGGCGCAAAGCGCGCTGGAAGCCGAAGAGCTGGCGCGTCAGGGCCAGCAGGTGATGTCGGAGATCAACAGTCTCCCAATCCCGGTCATCGCAGCGATCCACGGTGCGTGTCTGGGCGGTGGGCTGGAGCTGGCGCTGGCCTGCCACAGCCGCATCTGTACTGACGATGCGAAAACCATTCTGGGCCTGCCGGAAGTGCAGCTGGGCCTGTTGCCAGGTTCTGGCGGAACGCAGCGTCTGCCGCGGCTGGTGGGCGTCAGCACGGCGCTGGAGATGATCTTAACCGGTAAACAGCTGCGTGCCCGTCAGGCGCTGAAAGCCGGTCTGGTCGATGACGTCGTGCCGCAGTCTATTTTGCTGGAGGCCGCCGTTGAGCTTGCGCTGAAAGGGCGTCAGGCAAAACGTCCTCTGCCGGTTCGCGAGCGCGTGCTGGCCGGTCCGCTGGGTAGAACGCTCCTGTTCAATATGGTGGGCAAAAAGACCGAGCAAAAAACCAAAGGCAATTACCCGGCGGCAAAGCGGATCCTGGACGTGATCGAAACCGGGCTGTCGCAGGGCAGCAGCAGCGGCTATGCCGCGGAGGCCAAAGCCTTTGGTGAACTGGCGATGACGCCGCAGTCACAGGCATTGCGCAGCATCTTCTTCGCCAGCACTGACGTCAAAAAAGATCCCGGCAGCAAGGCGGAGCCTGCGCCTCTGCGTGCCATTGGCGTACTGGGTGGGGGGCTCATGGGCGGCGGTATCGCTTTTGTTACCGCCAGCAAAGGCAAATTGCCGGTACGCATCAAAGACATTAACCCTAAGGGAATCAACCACGCGCTGCAGTACAGCTGGCAGAACCTTGATCAAAAGGTCAAACGCCGCCATATCAAGGCAAGCGAGCGTGATAAAACCCTGGCAATGATCTCCGGTACGACGGATTACAGCGGTTTTGCGCACCGCGATCTGGTGATTGAAGCCGTGTTTGAGGATCTGGCCCTTAAGCAGCAGATGGTGGCAGACGTTGAGCAGCATTGCGCCCCGCATACCATTTTTGCCTCCAACACGTCGTCATTACCGATTGGCGATATCGCGGCGAAAGCCGCGCGTCCGGAGCAGGTGATCGGGCTGCACTTCTTTAGCCCGGTAGAAAAAATGCCGCTGGTGGAAGTTATTCCACACGCGACCACCAGTCCGCAAACCATCGCCACGGTAGTCAAACTTGCGAAGAAGCAGGGTAAAACGCCGATCGTGGTCGCAGATAAAGCCGGCTTCTACGTCAACCGTATTCTGGCGCCTTATATTAATGAAGCCATGCGGCTGCTGACGGAAGGCGAGAAGATCGAGCACGTCGACGAGGCGCTGGTAAAGTTTGGTTTCCCCGTTGGCCCAATCCAACTTTTGGATGAGGTGGGAATAGACACCGGCACTAAAATTATACCTGTGCTGGAGGCAGCTTATGGCGATCGTTTTAGCCCGCCTGCAAACATTGTTTCTGCAATTTTGAAGGACGATCGCAAAGGCAGAAAAAATGAACGCGGTTTCTATCTTTACGGCGCGAAAGGGCGTAAAAGCAAGAAACAGGTCGACCCTTCGGTTTATGGGCTTATTTCGACCACCGGTCAGGGAAAACTGTCTGCCGTTCAGTGCGCTGAACGTTGCGTGATGATGATGCTCAATGAAGCGGCGCGCTGCTTTGGTGAGCAGGTGATCAAGAGCGCACGCGATGGCGACATCGGCGCGGTATTTGGTATTGGTTTTCCGCCGTTCCTTGGCGGCCCGTTCCGTTACATGGATACACTCGGCGCGGGTGAAGTGGTTGCCATTTTGCAACGTCTGGCCTCGCAATATGGCCCACGGTTTACACCGTGTGACGAATTATTGCAGATGGCGGAACGGGGCCAGACATTTTGGCCTGCACGGGAAACTGATTTCGTAAACTGAAGTCAAAGAAGGGTAAATCCTGAGGTGAATGAACCTGTTCTGGCGATTTTGTAAACAGAGATTGACTATACTTACGCCATTGAGGTAAAAAACAGCGTTTCATTCATCGAATGGATCAGGCACAATGCCCGGCCATCGGGTTTTCTACCTCTTAGCATTTATCGCGGGTAGTTAACGCCGGTGATTCTGGTTAACAAAAGCGGTGCAATATGCAAGTTTTCATCATGCGTCACGGCGACGCGGCACTCGATGCCGCCAGTGACTCAGTACGTCCTTTAACCGTCTGTGGCTGCGACGAATCCCGTCTGATGGCAACCTGGCTTAAAGGTCAAAAAGTGGACATTGAACGCGTTCTTGTGAGTCCGTTCCTGCGTGCAGAACAGACGCTGGATGTGGTAGGGGAGTGTATGAACCTGCCGTCCAGTGTGGATGTTCTCCCCGAACTGACACCATGCGGTGATGTCGGCCTTGTCAGCGCTTATCTTCAGGCGCTGTGCAATGAAGGTGTCGCTTCCGCACTGGTCATTTCCCACCTGCCGCTGGTCGGCTATCTGGTATCTGAGCTGTGCCCGGGCGAAACGCCGCCTATGTTCACCACTTCCGCGATTGCCAACGTCACCCTCGACGAAACCGGCAAAGGGGTCTTCAACTGGCAAATGAGCCCGTGCAACCTGAAGATGGCAAAAGCGATCTGACGTGACGTGTGACAGGGCGGGATGCTATATCTTTCCCGCCCTTCTGTCAGGGCAACTCTGGCGGCTGCCACTCCTCAACTTCAATCAACACCAGCAAGGCGGCATCTCCGCCGTACTCTTTCGGTGCCTGATGAAACGCCATTACGTGTGGGTGCTGAGCCAGCCACAGCGGCGTCTGTTGCTTGAGGATATGTTTCCCGTGGCCATGCATCACGCAGGCGCAAAAAACATGTTCGCGGCGACAGGCGGCAATCAACGCCCCCAGCTCCTGTTTCGCCTGCATTTGCGTTAAGCCGTGCAGATCCAGAAACAGCTCCGGCGAATAATCTCCCCGGCGTAACTTTTTCAGTTCGAAATGGCTGACGTCCTCGCGCACGTATTTCACCGCGCCCTGGGTATTAAGCAGCGGCTGAAACTCGTCTGAAAAGTAGTGGCTGTTATCGGCCTGCTCCTGCAGCAGCCGTTTGACCGGAACTTCGCTGATTTTTTTACGCTGCGGGCGATGAACTATCGTGTCCTGCGCGATTTTCCGCGTCCCGGTCATCAGCTGTCGGAAGAGCGCCTGATCCTCCTCGCTGAGCGATGTTTTCTTTTTCATTCGTCATTCTCATCTCGTATTTCCGATAGTGTACCCGACTAAACGCATTTTTTAACCTCAAGCGGTACGCGTCATTGCTGATTTATCGCCGTCTTCATGGCAAACTAGCCGCCGAAAATTATGCGAGCATGCCCTGGAGGAAAGAGTGGATAAAATATTTGTCGATGAAGCAGTAAACGAGCTGCATACCATACAGGACATGTTGCGCTGGTCGGTTAGCCGCTTCAGCGCCGCCAATATCTGGTACGGACACGGTACCGACAACCCGTGGGATGAAGCCGTGCAGCTGGTGCTGCCGTCCCTCTACCTGCCGCTGGATATTCCGGAAGACATGCGCACCGCGCGCCTGACCTCTAGCGAAAAACACCGCATCGTTGAGCGCGTAATCCGTCGCGTCAACGAACGCATCCCGGTCGCCTACCTGACCAACAAAGCCTGGTTCTGCGGCCACGAGTTCTATGTCGATGAACGCGTGCTGGTGCCGCGCTCGCCGATTGGTGAGCTGATTAACAACCACTTTGAAGGCCTGATCGGCCATCAGCCGCAGCACATTCTGGATATGTGTACCGGGAGCGGCTGTATCGCCATTGCCTGCGCTTACGCCTTCCCGGAAGCGGAAGTGGACGCGGTTGATATCTCCACCGACGCGCTGGCCGTGACCGAGCACAACATTGAAGAGCACGGCCTGATCCATCACGTTACGCCAATTCGCTCTGACCTGTTCCGCGATCTGCCGACGCTGCAGTACGATCTGATCGTCACTAACCCGCCGTACGTCGATGCGGAAGACATGTCCGATCTGCCAAACGAATACCGTCACGAGCCGGAGCTGGGTCTGGCGTCAGGCTCTGACGGCCTGAAGCTGACCCGCCGCATTCTGGCCTGCGCGCCGGATTATCTGACCGACGACGGCGTTCTGATTTGTGAAGTGGGCAACAGCATGGTACATCTGATAGAGCAGTATCCGGATGTGCCGTTCACCTGGCTTGAGTTCGACAACGGCGGTGACGGCGTCTTTATGCTGACCAAAGCGCAGCTGCTCGACGCGCGCGAACACTTCAGCATCTATAAAGATTAATCCAGCGGGCTTCGGCCCGTTTCACAACGCTCAAACACAAACAACAACATCGGAGCCGTGATGGCAGGAAACAGTATTGGACAGTTATTCCGCGTGACCACCTTTGGCGAGTCGCACGGGCTGGCGCTGGGCTGTATCGTTGATGGCGTACCGCCAGGCATCGAACTGACCGAAGCCGATTTGCAGCATGACCTCGACCGTCGTCGTCCGGGCACCTCTCGCTACACCACGCAGCGTCGCGAGCCGGACCAGGTCAAAATTCTCTCCGGCGTCTTTGAAGGCCGTACCACCGGCACCAGCATTGGTCTGCTAATTGAAAACACCGATCAGCGCTCCCAGGACTACGGCGCCATCAAGGACGTGTTCCGTCCAGGACATGCCGACTACACCTACGAACAAAAGTACGGCTTTCGCGACTATCGCGGCGGCGGGCGTTCTTCTGCGCGTGAAACCGCGATGCGCGTGGCGGCTGGCGCCATTGCTAAGAAATACCTGCAGCAAAAATTTGGCATCGTGATCCGCGGCTGTCTGACCCAGATGGGCGACATTCCGCTGGCGATCAAAGACTGGGATCAGGTCGAGCAAAACCCGTTCTTCTGTGCGGATGCCGACAAGCTGGACGCGCTGGACGAACTGATGCGCGGTCTGAAAAAAGAGGGCGACTCCATTGGGGCGAAAGTCACCGTCGTGGCCGACGGCGTCCCGCCAGGCTGGGGCGAGCCGGTATTTGACCGTCTCGATGCCGACATCGCGCACGCGCTGATGAGCATCAACGCGGTGAAGGGCGTTGAGATTGGCGACGGTTTTGACGTGGTATCCCTGCGCGGCAGCCAGAATCGCGACGAAATCACGAAAGCGGGCTTCCAGAGCAACCACGCGGGCGGCATTCTGGGCGGGATCAGCAGCGGGCAGCAGATTATTGCCAATATCGCGCTGAAGCCAACCTCCAGCATTACCGTGCCGGGCCACACGATTAACCGCGATGGCGAAGAAGTTGAGATGATCACTAAAGGACGTCACGATCCGTGCGTGGGGATCCGCGCGGTGCCGATCGCAGAAGCGATGCTGGCGATCGTGCTGATGGATCACTTCCTGCGTCAGCGCGCGCAGAATGCGGATGTGACGACCACCATTCCACGCTGGTAAACATGAAAAAAACCGCAATTGCTCTGCTGGCGCTGCTTGCCAGTGGAGCCAGTCTGGCCGCCACGCCGTGGCAAAAAATCACCCATCCGGTGGCGGGGAGCGCGCAGTCCATCGGCGCCTTTTCCAACGGCTGTATCGTCGGCGCGCAGGAACTTCCGCTGCAATCGGATACCTATCAGGTGATGCGTACCGACCAGCGTCGTTACTTCGGCCACCCGGATCTGGTGCTGTTCATCCAGCGGCTGGGAAACCAGGTGCATAATCTGGGGTTGGGCACGATGCTGATCGGCGATATGGGGATGCCTGCCGGCGGGCGTTTTAATGGTGGACACGCCAGTCACCAGACCGGACTGGATGTCGATATTTTCCTGCAGCTGCCTAAAGCGCGCTGGAGTTCAGCCCAGTTGCTGAAACCGCAGGCGCTGGATCTGGTGTCGAGCGACGGTAAGCGCGTTGTGCCCTCACTGTGGACGCCGGATATCTTCAGCCTGATTAAGCTGGCGGCAAAAGATAACGACGTCACGCGGATCTTCGTCAACCCGGCTATCAAGCAACAGCTCTGCCTCGATGAGGGAACCGATCGCGACTGGTTGCGCAAAGTGCGCCCGTGGTTCCAGCATCGTGCGCACATGCACGTTCGTCTGCGCTGCCCGGCGAATAGCCTGGAATGCGAAGATCAGCCGCTACCGCCGCCAGGCGATGGCTGTGGTGCGGAACTGCAAAGCTGGTTTGAACCGGCAAAACCTGGAACCTCTAAGCCTGAGAAGAAGACACCGCCTCCGTTGCCGCCTTCCTGCCAGGCGCTACTGGATGAGCATGTACTTTAATGGATAATTTCGTCGATCTGTTTATGGTGTCACCGCTGCTGCTGGTGGTGCTGTTCTTTGTGGCTATGCTGGCCGGTTTTATTGATGCCCTTGCGGGCGGCGGCGGGCTATTAACCGTACCCGCGCTGCTGGCGGCGGGCATGAGCCCGGCGCAGGCGCTTGCCACCAACAAGCTGCAGGCCTGCGGCGGCTCGCTCTCAGCATCGCTCTATTTTATCCGCCGTAAGGTGGTGAGCCTGGCCGACCAGAAGCTCAATATCCTGATGACCTTTATCGGTTCCACGTCGGGCGCGCTGCTGGTTCAGCACGTGCAGTCGGATATTTTGCGCCAGATCCTGCCGGTTCTGGTCATCTGCATCGGGCTTTATTTCCTGCTGATGCCGAAGCTCGGCGAGGAAGACCGTCAGCGTCGTCTGCACGGCCTGCCGTTTGCGCTGATTGCCGGGGGCTGCGTCGGCTTTTACGACGGTTTCTTCGGCCCGGGGGCAGGCTCGTTTTACGCGCTGGCGTTTGTGACGCTGGCCGGATTTAACCTCGCCAAGTCGACCGCCCATGCCAAAGTGCTCAACGCGACCTCGAACGTCGGCGGCCTGCTGCTGTTTATCATTGGCGGCAAGGTTATCTGGGCAACCGGGTTTGTGATGATGGCAGGGCAGTTCCTGGGCGCGCGCGCAGGCTCGCGTCTGGTATTAAGCAAAGGGCAAAAGCTGATCCGTCCGATGATCGTTATCGTCTCGGCCGTGATGAGCGCCAAACTTCTTTATGACAGCCATGGACAGGAGATCCTCACCTGGTTGGGGATGCACTAATGAACAGTACGCATAAATATGAACAGCTGATTGAGATCTTTGACGGCTGTTTTGCTGACGATTTTAATACCCGTCTGATTAAAGGCGACGACGAACCGATCTATCTTCCTGCTGATGACGAGGTTCCGTATAACCGCATCGTCTTTGCGCACGGCTTTTACGCCAGCGGTTTGCACGAAATTTCGCACTGGTGCATCGCCGGAAAAGCGCGTCGCGAGCTGGTGGACTTCGGTTACTGGTATTGCCCGGACGGGCGAGACGCCGCGACGCAGGGGCAGTTTGAGGATGTGGAAGTGAAGCCGCAGGCGCTGGAATGGCTGTTCTGCGTGGCGGCGGGTTTCCCGTTCAACGTCAGCTGCGACAACCTCGAAGGGGACTTCGAGCCAGACCGTATTGTCTTCCAGCGCCGCGTGCATGCGCAGGTGATGGAATACCTTGAGAAAGGCATCCCGGCACGTCCGGCGCGCCTGATCGAGGCCTTACAGAATTATTACCACACGCCGGCGATTGCGGCGGAAAGCTTCCCTTGGCCGGAAGATCTTTAACAGAGGAAAGAAGATGATCGCAGAATTTGAATCACGCATTCTGGCGTTAATTGATGACATGGTGGAACACGCCAGCGATGATGAGCTGTTCGCCAGCGGTTATCTGCGTGGTCACCTGACGCTCGCGGTAGCCGAGCTGGAAGCAGGTGACGATCACTCTGCCGACGCTGTTCATGAGGAAGTGACCCGCAGTCTGGAGAAAGCCATTCAGGCCGGGGAGCTCTCTCCGCGCGACCAGTCACTGGTGCTGGGCATGTGGGACAACCTGTTCCAGCAGGCTAAACGCTAAGTCATTGTTTTTCGCCCGGTGGCGCTGCGCTTACCGGGCCTGTGAATATCCCCTCTCCCTGTGGGAGAGGGTCAGGGCACCAGGCCGCACCTTACTTAACCATTTTCCCCTTCAGCAGTTTCCTTACCCACAAGCGATTCGGATTCAGTCCCGCAAGCGTAACCCTGTCCAGCGGAATTGGCTCGTCGCTCATTTGCGCGGCTAATACTTCAGCCAGCAGCGGCGCAGAGCACAGCCCACGGGAACCCAGCCCGCCCAGCATAAACAGCTCCGGATACACCGGTGCGGCCACCGCCGTTTCCTTGTTTTCAGCCAGATCTTTATAGGCCGCAAGCGTCGCGTCATAGTCCGGCGCGTTGCCCGCCATCGGCAGATGATCGCGGGTGGCGCAGCGCACGCCGCAGCGCGCGTCACCCTCGCTGACGTCAACCTCTTTCGCCCACGCCGCATCCGGGAAACAGTCAATCAGGCGCTGGCGGTTTTGCGCCTGATCCGCTTCGCTATAGCGCATATCCGTTTCGCCACGATGATAGCTGGCCCCGATGCAGTGATGGCCGTTAGACGGATTTTGCGGTGTCAGATAGCCGTCATAGCACAGCACCTGGCGCAGTTTGCCGAGCGCAGGCGCGGTGGGGATATGGCTTACCTGGCCGCCGACCGGATAAACCGGCAACGCTGCTGTCTGGATAAACTGGCTGATGTGATGCCCGTTGGCCAGCACAACGCTGGCATGGCTCGCCTCCTTGCCATCAGCAAAACGCAGATCCCAGCGTTCTGTCCGGGTGAACGATTCCACCTTGTGGGCATACCGCACCGTCAGCCCTTGCGACTGCGCCAGGGCAATGACCGCCGCGGTCAGTTCGGCCGGGCACAGCCAGCCGCCGAGCGGGTACTGAATGCCCCCGCATCCGGTTTCTACGCCAGCGGTGTCCGCCACCACTTGCGCACTGACCGCGCGGGCAATCTCTTCCGGCAGGCCCAGCGACAGCATCTGCGCGATCTTCTGCTGGCTCTTCTCATCCCAGCCGAGCTGCGTCACGCCACACCAGTCGTGGTCGAATGCCACTGGCAGCGCGTCGTACAGGCGGCGGGCGAAGGTAAAGGCCGCGGGGAAAAACTGGAACAGGGCCGGATCGTGTGCGCTTAAAAGCGGATAGAGCGCGCCCTGGCGGTTGCCGGATGCGCCGCTGGCGGGCGCGTCGTCAGCGCAGTAGAGCGTGACCTGCCAGCCACGCTGGAGAAGGGCGAGCGAGAGCAGGGCGCTGGCGATCCCGCCGCCAACGATCGCCACGTCGCGCGATGCGCTGGCGCGGCGCGCAAACCAGGGCGTCTGAGCGGGGATGTCCAGCGTCTGCTCCATCCTGCCGACAAGCATGTCGCGCTTGCGGCCAAAGCCTTTGGTCTTCTGCATGGTAAAGCCCGCCTCCTGCAGCCCACGGCGGACAAAGCCCGCCGAGGTGAAGGTGGCAAGGGTAGCCCCAGGGCGCGCCAGCCGCGCCATCGCGTTAAACAGATGCTGGCTCCACATGTCCGGGTTTTTGGCAGGGGCAAAACCGTCCAGAAACCACGCGTCGACCTTCTGATTCATCGAATCATCGAGCCTGTCGGTCAGGTCGTTGATGTCGCCGAGCCATAAGTCCAGCGTGACGCGTCCACCGTCCAGAATCAGACGGTGACAGCCGCCGATGTGGGGCGGCCACTGCGCCTGAAGCTGTTCTGCCCAGGGCGCAAGCTCCGGCCAGCGCTGGTGGGCAAGCCGCAGATCGTGCGCGGTGAGCGGGAATTTTTCGAAACTGATGAAATGTAATCTTTGTAGCGTAGCCTCAGGGTGAGCAGCGTGGAACTGATTAAACGCCTGCCAGAGGGTTAAAAAATTCAGACCGGTGCCGAATCCACTTTCCGCGACCACAAACAGGCTCCGCGGGTGCGCCGGGAAGCGGGTGCTGAGCTGGTTTCCGTCGAGGAAAACATAGCGAGTTTCTTCGAGTCCGTTATCATTAGAAAAATAGACGTCATCAAAATCTCGGGAAACAGGTGTACCCTCAGCGTTGAATTCGAGGTTGGCGGGTTGTATAGCGTTTTGTTTCACGTAAGTTACTCGTCTGACAGGCAGTGGCACGATCTTAACGATGTGAGTCCATCGGTGCAAATTTCCGCAGAAAATGTCTGATCGGACTTGTTCGGCGTACAAGTGTACGCTATTGTGCGACTCGAAACTTACTATAGTGCGACTTACAGAGGTATTGAATGAAACGTGCAGTGATTACTGGCCTGGGCATTGTTTCCAGCATCGGTAATAACCAGCAGGAAGTCCTGGCATCTCTGCGTGAAGGACGCTCCGGGATCACTTTCTCTGAAGAGTTTAAAGATTCAGGTATGCGTAGCCACGTATGGGGTAACGTCAAACTGGACACCACCGGTTTGATTGACCGCAAAGTGGTTCGTTTCATGAACGATGCCTCTATTTATGCTTATCTCTCCATGCAGGAAGCGATCAAAGATTCCGGCCTGAGCGAAGAGGTTTATCAGAACAACCCGCGCGTGGGTCTGATTGCCGGCTCCGGCGGCTCATCTAAAGCGCAGGTATTCGGTGCTGACGCCATGCGTAGCCCGCGTGGTCTGAAAGCGGTAGGTCCGTACGTGGTCACGAAAGCCATGGGTTCTGCGGTTTCCGCGTGCCTGGCGACCCCGTTCAAAATCCACGGTGTGAACTACTCCATCAGCTCCGCGTGTGCGACTTCCGCACACTGTATCGGTAACGCTGTTGAGCAGATCCAGCTGGGTAAACAGGACATCGTATTTGCTGGCGGCGGCGAAGAGCTGGGCTGGGAAATGGCCTGCGAATTCGACGCGATGGGCGCACTGTCCACCAAGTACAATGAGACCCCGGACAAAGCCTCCCGTACCTACGATGCGCACCGTGACGGTTTCGTTATCGCGGGCGGCGGCGGTATGGTTGTGGTTGAAGAGCTGGAGCACGCTCTGGCACGTGGCGCGCACATCTATGCTGAGATCGTGGGCTACGGCGCAACGTCCGACGGCGCCGACATGGTTGCTCCGTCCGGCGAAGGCGCGGTGCGCTGCATGAAGATGGCGATGCACGGTGTTGATACCCCAATCGACTACCTGAACTCCCACGGTACTTCTACGCCGGTAGGTGACGTGAAAGAGCTGGGTGCGATCCGTGAAGTCTTCGGCGACAACAGCCCGGCAATCTCCGCGACCAAAGCCATGACCGGTCACTCTCTGGGTGCGGCTGGCGTACAGGAAGCGATCTACTCTCTGCTGATGCTGGAAAACGGCTTTATCGCGCCAAGCATCAACATCGAAGAGATGGACGAGCAGGCTGCTGGCCTGAACATCGTGACCAAACCAACGGACGCGACGCTGACTACCGTCATGTCCAACAGCTTCGGTTTCGGCGGCACCAACGCCACGCTGGTCATGCGTAAGCTGAAAGCATAAGTTTTATGTTTGATTCGAAAGGGGAGCCATAAGGCTCCCTTTTTTATGCATTGACAAGCGGCTGATCTCACAGGCAAACTTCACCACTCAACATTATCCTCACGATAATGCGTAAGCGTTTAACGTCAACCAACGCACCTTAATCCTGATAATCAGGTAGAGGGGGCGTGGCATTTCCCCGCCTTACTCTTCATTTCGGAGTAAAGCATGACTGCAGTAACTCAAACAGAAACAACCCCTTCAGCGAACGTCTCGCTGTTCCGTATCGCCTTTGCGGTATTCCTGACCTATATGACCGTTGGCCTGCCGCTGCCGGTGATCCCGCTGTTCGTACACCAGGAGCTGGGCTATGGCAACACCATGGTCGGCATCGCCGTGGGTATCCAGTTTTTAGCGACGGTTTTAACCCGCGGCTACGCCGGACGGCTGGCGGACCAGCACGGTGCCAAACGTTCGGCGCTGCAGGGCATGTTTGCCTGCGGCCTGGCGGGCGGCGCATGGCTGCTGGCGGCTCTTCTGCCGGTCGACGCGGCGTATAAATTTGCGCTGCTGGTGCTGGGCCGTTTAATCCTGGGCTTTGGTGAAAGCCAGCTGCTGACCGGCACCCTGACCTGGGGAATGGGGCTGGTGGGGCCAGCACGTTCCGGCAAGGTGATGTCCTGGAACGGCATGGCCATCTACGGCGCGCTGGCCGCCGGGGCACCGCTTGGGCTGCTGATCAACAGCCAGTTCGGTTTTGCGGCGCTGGCTGCCACCACCATGGCGCTGCCGCTGGCGGCATGGGCGTTTAACGGCTCGGTGCGTAAGGTGCCCCCGCACAAAGGCGAGCGTCCTTCCCTGTGGAGCGTGGTCGGCCAAATCTGGCAGCCGGGCCTGGGCCTGGCGCTGCAGGGCGTGGGTTTTGCGGTGATTGGGACGTTCGTCTCGCTCTATTTTATGAGCCGCGGCTGGGCGATGGCCGGTTTTACGCTTACCGCGTTTGGCGGCGCGTTTGTGCTGATGCGCGTCTTCTTCGGCTGGATGCCGGATCGCTTTGGCGGCGTGAAGGTGGCGGTGGCGTCGCTGGTCATTGAAACCATCGGTCTTCTGCTGTTGTGGAATGCACCCGTGGCATCCGTTGCGCTGCTTGGTGCGGCGCTGACCGGCTGCGGCTGTTCTCTGATTTTCCCGGCACTCGGTGTAGAAGTGGTGAAGCGCGTGGCTCCGCAGGTGCGCGGGACGGCGCTCGGCGGCTATGCGGCGTTTCAGGATATCTCATACGGGGTAACCGGGCCGCTGGCCGGGGTGTTAGCCACCTCGTTTGGCTATCCGTCCGTCTTCCTGGCCGGTGCGGTTTCCGCGGTGGTGGGGATCGTGGTGACGCTGGTGGCGTTTCGCAGAACGTGAGTCGTTGTTGCCGGGTGGCGCTGCTGTATGACCGGATACATAGGTGACAGATCAGACCGGGAACATAGGTAACACTTTTAGTCTATCCGCACCACACTCTGGGTTTTTCGGTCGTAGTACGCAAGCGTTATTCCGTTGAAGATGATGGCCT
>NZ_JBMKHT010000061.1:0-23554 GCF_049238165.1 Enterobacter cloacae complex sp. IR5422
AGGCCATCATCTTCAACGGAATAACGCTTGCGTACTACGACCGAAAAACCCAGAGTGTGGTGCGGATAGACTAAAAGTGTTACCTATGTTCCCGGTCTGATCTGTCACCTATGTATCCGGTCATACAGAAGCGCCACCGGGCAGGTTTTCAGGCACTGACCCAGCCGCCGCCCAGCGCTTTATACAAATCAATCTGCGCCAGCAGCAGGTTATTTTTCACCTGCACGACGCTGGTCTGGACCGAGAACAGCGTGCGCTGCGCGTCCAGCACGTCAAGATAGGAGGAATAACCGTTGCGATAGCGATTCTGCGCAATGCGCAGCGTCTCCTGGGCCACATCCTGCTGGGCAAGCAGCTCCGTCAGCTGTTCCTGATAGCGCGTAATCGCATCAAGGCTGTTGTTCACTTCGGCAAACGCGTTACGCACGGTTTTTTCATAAGCGTACAGCGCCTGGTTACGCTGGGACTGAGAAATATCCACCTGCGCATTCAGCGCCTGGCGGTTCAGCAGCGGGGCGAGAATACTGCCTCCGACGCTCCAGAGCTGAAGCGGGTTGTCCAGCAGGCCGGAAAGGGTGCGATCCTGAACCGATCCTGTCGCGGTCAGGTTGATCGACGGCAGCAGGCTGGCGCGCGACGCCGCGAGCGAGGCATCCGTCGCCACCAGCTGGCGTTCGGCCTGGACGATATCCGGCCTGCGGTTCAGCAGCGTAGAAGGCAGCTGCGACGGCAGCGTTAGCGGCGTCAGTGCTGCAAAGCTTTCACTGCGCGCCACGTCGCCCGGGTTGCTTCCCAGCAGCAGGCTGAGGGCATTCTCCTGCTGTGCAATCTGGTGCTGCAGCACGGGCACCTGCGCCCGCGTTGAGCGAAGTTCGGAATCCGACTGCATCAGCTCCAGGCGCGAGCTGTAGCCCGTCTCAAACTGACGCTTCGCAAGGTTAAACGCCTCTTCGCGCGATTTCAGCGTGGACTGGGTCACCCGCAGCTGCTCGTCAAGCGAGAGCAGGGTGACATACCCGGATGCCACAGACGAGGCGACGGTCAAATCCGCGGCCGCGGCGGCGGCTTTTTGCGCCGCCAGCGAGGCTTCGGCAGCGCGCGAGGTGCTGCGGTTGACGCCCCAGATATCCACGTCATAGCTTGCCGTCAGGCTCCCTTTGTACAATGTGCCGTAAACCGGCAGCCCGGTCGCCGCGGATTGTGAACGGGCGCGCGTCCCGGTTAAGCCCGCGTCGAGGGAGGGAAACAGGCTGCCGTCGGCCGCATAGACCCGCGCCTGATACTCGTTTATCCGTTCGCGGGCGATCAGCACGTCGCTGTTATGCTGTAGCGCCTGATCCACATAGCGGTTCAGGTGGTTGTCATGGAAATTACGCCACCAGAGCTGCTCCGCCGGGCTGGCAGGGCCGGAGACGGTGCGCCACTGGGTGGGGATGTGCAGCGTCGGCTGCGCCGGTTTGACGTCAACGGACTGGCATCCGGCCAGCATGACCGCCGCCACCAGCGCGGCTATCGGGCGAAGGATCATTGCTTCGCCTCCCGCGTATCAATGGTCACCTGTACCGACATACCCGGACGCAGCAGCGCGGCGTCCTCTGGCTTACCGAGCACCTCAATACGCACCGGAATACGCTGGGCAATTTTGACAAAGTTCCCGGTGGCGTTATCCGGCGTGATGGCGCTGAACTCCACGCCGGTCGCCGGGGAGATGCTCTCCACGCGGCCCTGATACGCTTTGTTGTTCAGGGCATCGACGGTGAACTTCACCGGCTGGCCGACGCGCAGCTCCGCGAGCTGGGTCTCTTTAATGTTGGCGATGACCCAGTGCTGCGGCGGCACCAGGGTGGTGAGATGGGTTCCGGCGGTCACGTAGGCCCCGAGACGCACGGCGATCTGGCCGAGCTGGCCGTCACGCGGCGCCACAATGCGGGTGTTTTGCAGGTCAATCTGCGCCAGCTCCAGCGCCGCTTTGGCGTTTTCAACATCCGCTTCCAGCGCACCGCGATTGACAATCACCGTCTGCAGATCCTGACGCGACATCTCAAGGGCGGCTTTCGCCTGGTCGATGTCGGCGCTACCCTGAGCGGCACTGGCCAGCGCGGCGTCGCGCTCGCGAATGGAAAGCGAGCCGTCCGCCGTCAGCTCTTTCACCCGTTTTAAATCCGCCTGGCTTTTCAGGCTCTGGGCGCGGGCATTTTTCAGCGCGGCGTCATTTTTGGCGATTGTTGCTTCGGCGCTTTTACGCTGCTGCAGGTTGTTATTCAGGGCGGCAATTTTCATCGCCAGCTGCGCCTCTGCCTGATGCACCCGCTGACGATAGATACGGTCATCGATCTGCAGCAGCAGGTCGCCTTTTTTCACCTGCACAAAGTCCTGAACCTTTACCTCGGTGATATAGCCGTTCACCTGCGGGCTGATAAACGTCGTCTGGCCGCGCACGTAGGCGTTATCGGTAAACTGCGCGTGACGGGTGAACGGCGGCAGTTGCCACGCATAAAGGATCACCAGCACGCCGACAATACCGATGGCGGCGGCGGTGAAAACGGAAACAATGCGCACATTTTTGCGGGTGTTGGCCTGCTCTTTGGCGGCATCCTGCTGACTCATAAACTCTCCAGAACTCTTTCAATTATTTGTTGCCGGTGGCGTTCTTCAGCGCCAGACGGGCAGTGATGCGCAGGCGCAGCAAGCGCCATAAAATCCAGACCAGCGTGGCGGCAGCGATGCTCGCCGTCAGCAGATAAGTATCGTTATAAGCCAGAATATTCGCCTCCAGCGCGGTGACCGTTTGCAGCTGCGTTATCGCCTGGGTTCCCAGCAGCGCGCTGTCGCCAATCAGGCTTTTGTACATCTGGGTATAAAGCTGAATTCGCTCGTTGACCAGCGGGTTGAGCGTGGTGAGCTGGTCCGCCAGCAGGCTGGAGTGGTATTTCTCGCGCCAGGTCTGGAAGGTGCCGAGGATCGCGGAGCCCAGCAGGCCACCGAGGTTCTGGCTCATGCCAAACATCACCGAGAAGCTGACCAGGTTACGCGGGTCGGCGATCACCCCGCCAATGGCGGCCAGCATAGCGGGCGCCAGGAAGAAGGCGCTGCCGAAGCCCAGCAGGAACTGACTTACCATCAGCTGATCCGGACGGGTCAGGTTGTTGGACTGGCTGTCCAGCAGCGAGGCAACAATCATCAGCGCCAGAGACGTGATGATTGGCCACGCCAGTTTCGTCGGCTTGATGGTGAGACAGCTGGTGACAATCCCGCAGACGATCCCGGCGAAAATGGACCACGCAAGGTGCGTCATCTGCTCGTTCTGTAAGCCCACGTACTGCAGCCAGCCGATGACGCCGGTGTTCTGCTCGGCCAGCACGATACGGATCAGCAGCATAATCAGCCCCAGGCGGACGATGCTGCCACTCGACAGCCAGCGGGTGTTCAGCAGCGGGTTGCTGCGGTTATGTTCAAAGACGATGGCTGCGACAATCAGCACCAGCGATAGCGCCAGCGACCAGCCGATCCAAGGCGCTTCGAACCACCAGTCAAGGCGGCCCAGAGAGAGGACGGCACAGAGCAGGGCCATCCCGGGGGCCAGTAAAAAGAAGGTGATAAAATCCTTCTTCTCAAAGACCTTGCGCCGGTCGCCCGGCGGTAATTTTAAGGCGATGACGCAGGCCAGGGAGATCAGCGCCAGTCCCAGCTCGAAGAAATAGAGCCCGCGCCACTCGTCCAGCTGCAGCAGCTCGGTTGAAAACAGGCGGGCCAGCGGGATGGCGAGTGACGATCCGGTGATGCCGATGGTCAGCGCCTTCAGGCGGTGCTTCGCAGGCCAGGCCTGGATCTGATAGTAAATCCCCAGCGAGCTAAGCGCGGCGGCCACCATGCCGTGCGCGGCGCGCACCATCAGCGCCGAGCTGAGATCGTTAACGAACAGGTGGAAAAAGGTGACCAGCACGTACAGCACCAGAAAACCTTCCGTAAAGGCGCGCAGGCCGTACTGCTGGCGGAATTTAACCAGCAGCAGGTTGATGGAGATGTTGGTCATCACATAAACCGCGGGCAGCCAGGCGATTTCGGTTGACCAGGCGCCGAAGGTCCCCTGCAAATTTTGCAGGTTGGCGGTCACCACCGCATTCCCCAGCGCGCCCGTCAGGCAGACCAGCAGGCCCACGACGCCATAGGCAATGCGTTTTGGCGTACTGTGTTCGGGCGTGGAGGGCGAACCCAGCAGGGCGGGTTTCTCATGTGGCTGCCACTCGCGAGGAGCATAAGGGTCGCGTTCGGGCAGGCGCATAACGTCGTTTACCTTAGAAATGATTGAATAATTAGCGGGCTAGCGATTCTACGACTCCCGCAAATGATAATTCAAGTGAATATGATTTACGCATGTTAATCAAATGGTGAAGGGAAATTTAAGGAAAAAGAGCGGCCCGCAGGACGGGCCGGGAAGGGTCAGAGACGTTCGGGCTGCGCCTGGATGAGAGTGGCGCGCTTAACGCGGCTGGCGCAGAAAATCGCGATTAAAGAAATGGTCACCGTGACGGCAAGATACCAGGCCACCGGCACCCAGTCGCCGTCGTATTTTGCCAGCAGGCCGGTGGCAATCAGCGGCGCGGTACCGCCAGCCAGCGCGGCACCCAGCTGATAGCCGAGCGTAATGCCGGTGTAGCGCACGTTTGCGCTAAAGATTTCAGAGCACAGCGTGCCGAGTACCGCCGTGACAGGGGCCCACAACACGCCAAAGGCGATGACCGTCGCGAGCACGATACCCCATGTGGTGCCGGTGTTGAGCAGCATAAACCACGGTACGATAAACAGGCCCAGCACGAAGACGCTGATTGCGTACATGCGCTGACGGCCTACCTTATCGGAGAGCAGCCCCATTAGCGGGATCATAATGGTCGCCACCAGGGCTCCCAGCGTCACGGCTTCCAGCGCCTGCGATTTCTGATACGTCAGCGTGCTGGTGGCATAGCTCACCACGAAGGTCGAGAAAATATAGAACGGCGCGGTTTCAACCACCTTCAAACCGGCGGCAATCAACACTTCACGCCAGTGATGTTTCAGCGTATCGCGCAGGGGAGCCTTCGCTACCTGGCCGGACGCTTTGACTCGCTGAAAATCGGGCGTTTCATCAATATCTTTGCGGATCCACAGGCCGAGCAACACCAGCACCGAGCTCAGCAGGAACGGGATGCGCCAGCCCCAGGAGAGAAAATCCGCCTCGCTGAACAGGGTCATCAGCGACACGATAAAGGTTGCCATCAGCATGCCGATGGTGACGCCCGCCTGCGGAATACTGCCGAAGAAGCCTTTACGTTTTTCTGGCGCGTATTCATAGGCCAGCAGCAGCGCGCCGCCCCATTCACCGCCGATGCCCATCCCCTGAATGATGCGCATCAGGATCAGCAGCGCAGGCGCCCAGAGGCCAATCATCTCATACGTGGGCAGCAGGCCAATCATAACGGTTGCACCTCCCATCAAAGAGAGGGTCAGCACGAGGGTTTTTTTACGTCCGATGCGGTCGCCGATGTGGGCGAAAAGTACCCCACCAATGGGGCGAATAAAGAAGGTTAATGAGAAAGAGAGATAAGAGAGGATGAGTCCGATCACCGGATCGACCATCGGGAAAAAGATCTTATTGAAGACCAGCGCGGCCGCCGTACCGTAGAGAAAATAGTCAAACCATTCAATGGCGCTCCCGGTAAGGCTGGCGATTAACACCTTTTTATTTTTACGTAATACCGTCGTCGTACTTTCATGTTCTGTCATGACCTGAAACCCCGCCACGTTGATGATGAGAGAGGTGTCACCTGGCGCGCTTCAGGTGCAACCTGTGATGATAAAAAAGGTTGTGAAATTGTTAAGCAACTTAGGGTTGGATGTTGTCTTTGGCAAGCGCAGGGGGGATAAAACTGGTCAGATCACGGCGAAATAAGCAGCGTTGGGTGCTTTTTCATGACGCCTGCACAATACAATGTTTTGTAGAGCTGGAAATCAAAAGCATAATAGGCAGGTGCAACCCGATGATTTTTGGATGTTTCTGGTTATTTCAGAAAAATGATAAATTCGGCGCTTCAACAACGTGAGGAGTTCACCATGGTTCAGCCCCATTTTCCCGTTCTGGCGGATGCCACGCTGGCGGCCTTCAATACTGTCGGTGAATGGCTGGCGCAGGACGACCTGAGCGCGACCCGTCCGAGCCCGGAAGTCGATGCGGTGATTCTGGCCGGAAACGCGGTGATCCCAACCATTGACGCGGCCTGCCGTATTGCCGCCCAGAGAGATGTACCGCTTCTGATCAGCGGCGGCATCGGCCATTCGACCCCCTTTTTATATACCGCCATTGGCAATCATCCGCGTTACCACACCGTACCGGTCACCGGGCGGGCCGAAGCGAGCATTCTTGCCGACATTGCGCGGGCGTTCTGGCAGATCCCCGAGGCGCGTCTGTGGGTTGAGGATCGCTCCACCAACTGCGGTGAAAACGCGCGCTTTAGCTGGAACATGCTGAAACAGCATCATCGAACGACCGGGCGGGTGCTGGTGGTGCAGGATCCGACGATGCAGCGCCGCACGATGGCGACGTTTGACCGCGTGTGTCGTGATGAGCCCGTTTCGCCACAGTGGGTCAGCCATCCCGGCTTTACGCCGACGCTGCAAAACGGTTACGAAGGCGTGGAATTCAGCGAGGGCAACACCGGCCTGTGGCCCGTTGACCGTTACCTTTCACTGGTTATGGGGGAGCTGCCGCGCCTGTATGACGACGCTAATGGCTATGGCCCAGCCGGGCGGGATTATATTGCTCACGTTGAATTCCCCGAGGCCGTCATGGCCGCGTGGAAACAGCTACAGCAGGATCCTGTCCTGAAGGGCGCACGTAAAATAATTTAGGCACGGAACAATCCCCTCGCCCCATTGGGGAGAGGGTGAGGGGGAAAAATCACAGCGCCGCAAACTTATCCAGCGTCCGCACCAGCTGCGTCACAAACCCATACTCGTTGTCATACCAGGCAACGGCTTTCACCAGCTGAAGGTCTCCCGCTTCTGACACCTCCGTCTGCGTGGCGTCAAACACCGAACCATAATGCGAGCCAATCACATCTGACGACACAATCTCTTCATCGGTATACCCGAAGGATTTATTGCCCTGAGTGGCCTTTTTCAGCGCGGCGTTGATCTCCTCAACGGTCACTTTCTTGCCCAGAATGGCCACCAGCTCGGTAACGGAGCCCGTTTTAACCGGCACACGCTGGGCGTGGCCTTTCAGTTTGCCGCTGAGCGCAGGGATCACCAGACCGATGGCCTTTGCGGCGCCGGTGGTGTGCGGAATGATATTCTCTGCCGCCGCCCGGGAGGCGCGAAGATCTTTCCCGCGCGGGCCATCCACCAGCGCCTGGGTACCAGTATAGGCATGAATGGTGGTCATGGTGCCCACCTTAATTTCAAACGCGTCGTTCAGGGCTTTTGCCAGCGGGGCGAGGCAGTTGGTGGTGCAGGAGGCGACGGAAATAATGGTATCACTGGCGTCAATGGTCTCGTCGTTCACGCTGTAGACGATGGTTTTCATGTCCCCCGCGGGCGCAGAGATCAGCACCTTCTTCGCGCCCGCGTCCAGGTGCGCCCGTGATTTCTCTTCAGACGTATAAAAGCCGGTGCACTCCACAACGATATCCACGCCCGCGGTTTTCCACGGAATGTGCTTTGCCTCTTTTTCGGCATACACCGCGATGGTTTTACCGTCAACGATCAGCGCATCCTCAGTGAAATCCACGCTCCACGGGAAGCCACCGTAGTTGGAGTCGTGCCTGAGCAGGTAGGCCAGCACTTTGGGAGAGGTGAGGTCGTTGATGGCGACGACGGTATTACTGTCCTGGGTTTCAAGAAGGCGGCGCAGAACAAGACGTCCGATGCGTCCAAATCCGTTAATGCCAATTTTACTCATGGTGTTCTCCTGTAAACGTGTCGATGTGACAGTTTGAACTCATCCAGGCTTAGACCATCACGGGCAGGGCGGCAATTGAAGATGCTTCATGCGGGAGGATGTATTTGAAAAACCATACAGAAAAGTTAATGAATTTTTAAGGAAAGGAGATTATGTTGGCGCGGTAACTGTTTTTAATCGAGAAATCACATGCGCACTAAATATACAAGCCTGCAAATTGGCATCCATTGGCTGGTGTTTCTGTTAATCATCGTCGCCTACTGCGCCATGGAGTTCAGAGGTTTCTTCCCGCGCACCGCGCGCCCGACGATCAACATGATCCACGTCTCATGCGGGATCAGTATCCTGGTGCTGATGGTGACGCGTCTGCTGGTTCGCCTGAAATTCCGTGCACCACCGATTCAACCGAAGCCAAAAGCGATGGTGACGGGGATGTCTCATCTGGGGCATCTGGTGGTGTATCTGCTGTTTATTGCGCTGCCGCTGATTGGCATTGTGATGATGTATAACCGGGGCAGCGACTGGTTTGCTTTTGGCCTGGCGATGCCGCATGCGGCGGAGTCCAATTTTGACCTGGTAGATATGCTGAAAGAGTGGCACGAGACGCTGGCAAATCTGGGCTATTTTGTGATTGGCCTGCACGCCGCGGCGGCGCTGATGCATCACTATTTCTGGAAAGATAATACCCTTCTGCGCATGATGCCGAAAAAGCGTTCGTAGTCTTCTCGCCCGGCGGCGCTTCGCTTGCACGGGCCTACAAACGGCTCTGAATCGTAGGCCGGGTAAGCGCAGCGCCACCCGGCTTGTTTTTAACCCAGCAAAGCACGCTCTTCAACTGTTAATGCCAGCGCCTGGGTTGACCCCGTTTCCGACGACGTCACCGCCGCTTCCAGCACGGCCATCACCGCCAATGCCTCAACAGGGTGGACAGGATTGGCGATTTCCCCGCGTAGCGCATCACGCACGTTGATGTAGTACTGACGCTGATCGCCTTTCGGGGTAGGGATCGTCTGCGATGCGCCGTCCGCGCCAAAGAACACCATGCTGTCGCTGTCTTCGCCCCAGGCCTCACTGCCAGGGATCACCCCGGAGAGCAGCTGTGCTTCCTGCTGATCGATTCTGGCCTTCACCACGCTGCCCTTGTCCCCGTGGACGGCAAAGCGCGCCGTACCGCCCGCCACCAGCATGCTGGCGTGCAGAATCACCTTATGCTCCGGGTAGTTTAAGACCACGTGCGCCCAGTCGTTAATTTCTGCACCGTCGCGCAGCGTCGCGATATTCCCCTGAACCGACTGCGGCAGGCCAAAGAGCTGCAGCGTCTGGTCGATAAGGTGAGGACCCAGGTCAAACCATAAGCCACTTCCGGGGACGTTCTGCTCGCGCCAGCGCACGCGCACTTCCGGGCGGAAGCGGTCAATATGCGACTCCAGGTGTTTGACCTTGCCGAGCGTGCCCTGCTCAATAACCTGCTTAATGCCGAGGAAATCGCTGTCCCAGCGGCGGTTGTGGAAGACGGAGAGCAGACGCTGCTTTTCCTCCGCCAGCGCAATCAGGTCGCGGGCTTCCTGCATGTCGAGGGTGAAAGGCTTATCCACCACGACATGCTTGCCGGCGTTCAGAGCCAGCGTCGCCAGCGGGGCGTGCGTGGCGTTGGGGGAGGCAATCACCACCAGGTCAACATCCGGATGCTGAATAGCCTCTTCAGGGGTGGCGACCACCTCTACGTCCGGCAGATCGCGTTTAACCTTCTCTTCATCACGAGAAGAGACCACGGCCAGCTTAAGCCCGTCCACAGACTGGATTAACGGGGCATGGAAGGTTTTGCCCACAAATCCATACCCGATCAGCGCAATGTTAATTGTTCGAACTGTACTCATGAACTTCTCCACGTTAATTCGCGCACACCGTGACCTGCAATGCGCCAGGGTCCCCAAGCTCAGGCCAGGGACGATCTAAAAAGAGTTGTTGAATGTTGGATAACCCGGAAACCAGATACGGCTCGCAGCGGTTGACCTTCAGGTGGTCGGCAACAATCCAGTGCGCATGGCTTGCGTCAAGCATCGCGCGCTTAACCTCGGCATCCGCTTCTTTACCGGCGCTCAAACCGAGTTCGGCATGAATGGCGCACGCCCCGAGGATGGCGATATCTGCCCGATAACGGGACAGCAACGACAACGTGGCGCTTCCGGCAAACAGGCGCTGCTGCTGGTCCCATTTCCCCCCGAGCAGGATCAGTTCAACGTCTTCCCGGTCGCTAAAATGCTGGGCGATATCCAGCGACGTGGTTATGACGGTGAGCGGCCCGCGAAGAAAGGAGGCGACAGCCATCACCGTGCTGCCCGCATCCAGAAACAGGGTAGAACCCGCAGGGACCTGCAGGGCGACCTGTTTTCCGAGGCGCTGTTTGGTTTCCGGCAGCAGCGTATTGCGGCCCTGACGGTTCATGGCGGAGAGATTCAGCGCGATGGCTCCGCCGTGGTTCTTCTGCGCCAGGCCCTGGTTCTCCAGGTCGGTCAGATCCCGACGGATGGTATCGGCTGAAACCTGCAGCTTTTCTGCCAGTTCGGTGATGCTGGCCTGGCCTTGCTCGCTCAGGATATCCAGAACGTGGCGCTGTCGTGCAGTTTTGTGCATCGGTTACATTCCTGCAAAATATCGCAATAGTTTGCATAATACAGCATTTTAACGCAGAGAGAAGGGCAACGTGGTTTTGATGTCGGGGAGTGAGGTGATGATTCAGATGCGTGATTATTAAAATTTTATTAAACAGGTATAAGCAAGCCGTTTTGAATGTTAATCATAATGTTATTGTTATGTTTTATTTAACTGTTTGGATGATGTAACCAGCGCAACACCATTGTCTGGAGTTAAGTTTCGACAAAATAGATATTTATAGATATTAATTACTTTAATTAGTTTTTTAATAGCGATAAATCCCAATTCATCCTGTTTGGCTACTTAAATTGACACTTCTTTGAAAATCTTTGTGTCTGACCCGCGCGGAAATTAACGCAAAAATGTGCAGGGAGCAAATTAAGAATTTTCCTTAAATAACAGACGGTTTATATGTTTCATCTGAAAGGTCATTTTAAGACTTTTGTCCAGAAACCCCATCTTTTTTCTTAATTGTAACACCACATTAACATTGTGGGTGTAGTGGCCTATAACACATTTTGTTATGCTGCTAACCACTTTAGGAAATAAGTAAATTCTTAATTAAATAAGACGCAGGCAGATCTCATCTCCAGGGGGAAATGGGTATGGGGAGTTTTACCTAAAATTCGGCAAGGATGCTAAAAAAGATATTTGTCTAATTATCTATACCTCTTTTTGGGTAATTGCTTCAGTGTCACTCAGAGTCAGGGAGATAAAATGACGATATTACGAAAGCCAATGTTACGCCGATTTACAGCAGCGCTGGCATTCATTTCATTAGCCATAAATACGGCGTACGCCAATAGTAATCAGGTGGGTATTGCCCCGGTTGCCAGGACCACCTTAAAAGAAAGTATTCTTTTTGCTATCGATCGCGATCCGTCTATTAGTCAGCAGGCCGCGCAGCTCGGTATTGGTCAGGCACAAATAGATGAAGCGCGCAGCGGCTGGATGCCGCAAATATCGCTGAACGGGAGCACGGGCCATAGCCAGACTACCGATTCCAGCGGGTCGCTGAAGAATTCAGCCGCCTGGGGACTGAGCCTGACGCAGCTGATCTATGATTTTGGCAAGACCAATAACAGCATCAGCCAGTCTTCCGCCCAGCGCGATAGCTATCGCTACCAGCTGATGAGCACGCTCTCTGACGTAGCGGAAAAAACGGCGCTGAGCTATGTCGAGGTCAAACGCTATGCCGATCTGCTGCAGGCAGCAAAGGAGAACGTTCAGGCGCTGAAAAATGTTGAGCAGCTGGCAAAGCTGCGCGCCGACGCGGGCGTGAGCTCGACCTCCGATGAGCTCCAGACCCGCACGCGTATTGCCGGTATGCAGGCAACGGTCGCGCAGTATCAGGCCGCCTTAAACAGCGCCCGCGCAAGGCTTGCGGTATTAACCGGCATGCAGGCAGAAAACTATTCGCCTGTACCCGCAAACCTCGCGGTTGAACCTGATTCGCTCAACCGCATTGATTATTCGCTGATACCGGCGGTCATGGCCGCGCAAAACATGGAGCGCTCTGCCCAGTATGGCGTGGAGACGGCGAAGTCCCAGCACTGGCCGACCCTCAGCCTGAAGGGCGGACGTACCCGTTACGAGTCTGACAACCGTTCGTACTGGGACGACCAGATCCAACTCAACATTGACGCACCGCTTTATCAGGGCGGCGCGGTCTCTGCACGCGTGCGGCAGGCTGAAGGCGCGCGGGCGATGGCCTCCTCTCAGGTCGATCAGGCGCGTTTCGACGTCCTGCAAAAAGCCTCCGTCGCGCAGGCGGACTGGACCGGCGCGCGGGGAAGAATGGAGGCCGGGAAACAGCAGCTGGAAAATGCGCTGCGCGCCCGTGATGTTTATAAAAATGAGTACACCCTGAGCAAGCGGAGCATTAACGATCTGCTCAGCGTTGAGCAGGATGTCTGGCAGGCCACCTCGGCGAAAATAATCGCTGAGTATGATGGCTGGAGTTCAGCAATTAATTATGCTTCCGCGTTGGATAATTTAATGCCGCTTATTGGAATAGAGAAAAACGCTGCCGCAAAACTACCCGATTTGAGTTAAAAAAAGACGCGTATTGTCGCGCAAAATAAGTCTGAAAATAATGGGTGTTTTTTCCCAGGGATAGCTACATCCGTCTGGTGGACATATCCACAGGAATCCGCACACCTGCAAGGAGAGAAATATGAGTAACATAAAGGTTGTTGATGTCATCATTCGCAAAACGGCGGAGAAAACGAAATTAACCGGCGAAGGAAATTTGTCGGTCTCTATTTCCTCCCCGAGCGTGATTGAAATCCAGGGTTCTGCTCAGGATGTGGTGCGATATGTCCGCCAGGGTAAAGACCTCCTCATTTATATGAAAGATGGCAGCGTGATTCGCTGCAATAACTATTTTGTTGAAGATCCTGAGACGCACAACCAGTCAGAGCTGGTGTTCAACGATCGTCAGGAACTGACGCATATTTCTTTTGCCGATACCGGGGAAGCGTCAGGCGTTGCGGTGACCGAGCTAACCGCGCAGGCCACACCGATTAGCAGCATTCAACCTTTCCTCGAGCAGGGAAGCGTCTTAAGCGACGCCCCGTGGGGCTGGATTGCGGGAGCTGCATTAGGCGGCGGTGCCATCGGGGCGCTGCTGGCAAACGGCGGCGACGGCGAGACTAAAACAAAAGTTATTGATAATACGAAAGAGGTGGAAAGCGCCACGCCAACCTTCCTGCTGTCGGATAAAACGGGCGACAAGCAGGGCGTGCTGACAGCAAACGCGATCACGGACGACAACACGCCAACCTTTAGCGGCACCGGCCAGCCGGGCGCGACCATCCAGATCAAAGACAGCAGCGGCAGCACCATCGCCAGCGCCATGGTCGGTAAAGAGGGCACCTGGACGGTAAAATTACCGACCCAGACGGACGGGGAACACACCTGGTCGGTGGTGCAGATCGACGGCAGTAAAACCACCGATGCGGGCAACATTACCGTAACGGTCTCGACCGCCGAGGCTGCCATTACGCTGGCTACCACGGCGGGCGACAACGTGCTTAACGCCAGCGAGCAATCCGCGGGCTTTACGCTCTCCGGTGCCAGCAAGAATCTGGCGCAAGGTACCGCACTCACCGTGACGCTGAACGGTAAAACCTATACGACGGAAGTGGGGGCGGACGGGACGTGGAGTGTTAACGTGCCCGCGGCCGACGCGCAGGCGTTGGGCGATGGCACCTGGACGGTCAACGTCAGCGGCAAAGACGCGGCGGGTAACACCGTGAGCGGCAGCCAGACAATCGGCGTGGATAGCGTCGCGCCAACCCTCTCTGTCGATACCCTCGCGCAGGACAACATCATTAATGCCGCCGAGCACAGCCAGCCGCTGACGCTGACCGGCAAAACGACTGCGGAAGCCGGTCAAATCGTCACGGTCACGCTGAACGGTAAAAACTACAACGCCACGGTGGGCAGCGACGGTACCTGGTCCGTCACGCTTGCTGCGGACGACGTGCAGGCGCTCAACGAGGGTAATCACACCCTGACGGTGAACGTCAGCGACAAAGCGGGCAACGGTTCGTCTGTCACCGCAGATTTCACGGTGGATACCACCGCGCCGGTGGTCACCATCGATACCGTGGCGGGCGACGACATACTGAACACCAGCGAACAGGGTCAGGCGCAGATTATTTCCGGGCAGACGAGCGGAGCCGCTGCGGGCGATGTGGTCACCGTGACCGTTGGCGACCATTCCTTCACCGGCGCAGTGCTGGCGGACGGCAGCTGGAGCGTGGGCGTTCCGGCATCCGTGCTGGGCGCGCTGGGTGAAGGCAACCACACGATTTCAGTATCCGTGACCGACGCGGCGGGCAACACCGGCAGCGCCACGCACGGCATTACGCTGAGCGGCAACCCGCCAGAATTTACGATTGACGCCATTAGCCAGGACAACGTGCTGAATGCCCAGGAGGCGATGCAGCCGCTGAGCCTGACCGGTACCAGCAACCTGCCTGACGGCAGCGCCATTACCGTGACGCTGAACAACGTCAGCTATCAGGCCACCGTTGAAAACGGCATCTGGGCGGTCCAGGTGCCGGTTTCCGACGTGCTGAATCTGGCGAACACCCTCTACACCGTCAGCGTCAGCGGCACTGACAGCGTGGGTAACAGCGGCTCTGCCGGGGCGACGCTGCTGGTGGATACCGTGCTGCCGCAGGTGGACATCAACACCTTTGCGGGCGACAACCTGGTCAATAACGCCGAAGCGGGTGTCGATCAAACCCTCAGCGGTCGCGTTACCGGCGCGGCGGCGGGCGATACCGTTTCTGTCACCGTGGGCGGCAAGAGCTACACCGCCACGGTGGGCAGCGATCTGACCTGGAGCGTGAAAATCCCGTCAGCGGATCTTAAGGCGTTCGGCGACGGCGATTTAACCTTCACCGCGTCAGTGACCAATTCGCACGGCAATACCGGTACCGGCGAGCGCGATATCAACATCAACGCACAGCTGCCGGGCCTGCGCGTGAACACCATTTCCGGCGATGACGTGGTCAACGCCATCGAACAGCAGCAGGATCTGACCGTCACCGGCGCCAGCACCCACCTGGCCGCGGGCACGCCGATCGTCGTCACCATTAACAACGTCGAATATAACGCCGTGGTTACCGCCAGCGGCGGCTGGAGCATTGGCGTTCCTGCTGCGGACCTGCAGGCCTGGACCGCGGGAGAGGTGACGGTTAGCGTCAGCGCAAAAGATGCCTGGGGCAATACCGTTGCGGCTGAACACCCGATTGAACTCGATCTCAACGCCGTGGCGGTCACCATTGATACCGTCTCCGGCGACGACCTGCTGAATGCGGCAGAAAAAGGCGCCGATTTAACCCTTTCCGGCCAGACGCAGGGCGTGGAGGCGGGGCAGACCGTGGTGGTGAAATTCGCCGACCAGACCTTTACCGCCCAGGTGCAGCAGGACGGCTCCTGGAGCCTGACCGTGCCTGCCAGCGCCATGGAAACCCTGATCGACGGGCGCGCGCAGGTGAGCGTCAGCGTCACGAACGTCAACGGCAACAGTGCCGACGCGTCGCGCGTGGTCACGGTGGATACGCTGCCGCCGGCGATTACGCTCGATAATCTAACCGCCGACAACATCATCAACGCGGCTGAGGCGCAGCAGGATTTAGCCTTGAGCGGCACCAGCAGTGCGGAAGCTGGCCAGACGGTCACCGTGACGCTGAACGGTAAAACGTATCAGACTACGGTCCAGACGGACGGAACCTGGCAGCTGATCGTACCGGCGGCTGACGTCGGTGCCCTCAACGATGGCATCGTGACCGTGACGGCCACCGTAAGCGACGTGGCGGGCAACAGCAGCAGCGCCGACCGCGTTGGGCTGGTGGACGCCACCGTGCCGCAGGTGACCATCAACCACTTCGTCACCGACACCAATACCGTTAACCAGCTCGCCCATGCACAGGCGCAGATCCTGAGCGGCTCCGTCACCGGGGCGGCAGCGGGCGATCGGGTGACTATCACTATTAACAGCGTCGATTACACCACCGTGGTGGATGCGGCGGGGAACTGGAGCCTTGGCCTGCCGGCGTCTGTCGTGCAGGGGCTGACGGACGGCACCTGGACCATCGACGTCTCCGTGACCGACCGATCCGGCAATACCGGAAGCAGTTCACTGGATGTGGTGGTGAATACCGTGACGCCTGTCATCGGAATCAACACGCTGGCGGTGGACGACGTGATCAACGCGGCAGAGAAAGGCGAAGATCTGCAGATTTCCGGCACCAGCAACCAGCCGGAAGGCACGACCATTACGGTGACCCTGAACGGCATTCACTACACGGCTACCGCTGACGCCAGCGGAAACTGGAGCGTAACCGTTCCGGCGGCACACGTCTCGGCGCTGGGCGAAGCGAATTACACCGTGACGGCGAACGTCACCGACAGCGTCGGCAACAGCGCTTCAACTTCGCACGATGTGCTGGTGGACAGCTCGCTGCCGGTGGTAACGATCGACACGCTGGCGGGCGACAATATCGTTAACGCGGCGGAAGTGGCGGCAGGGCAAACCCTGACCGGTAAGGTGACAAATGCGGCGCCAGGTGACACTGTCACGATTACCCTGGGCGGCCAGACCTTTACTGCCACCGTGCAGGACGATCTCACCTGGAGCCTGCCGTTAACCCAGAGCCAGTTGACCGCGCTGGGCAACGGCGATCTCACCGTATCGGCCAGCGTCACCAACGCGCACGGCAATACCGGTTCTTCTTCGCTCGACTTCACCATCGACGCCCAGCTTCCGGGGCTGCGTATCGATACGGTCGCAGGCGACGACGTGATCAACGTGATTGAGCACGCTCAGAACCTGATTGTGTCCGGCACCAGCACCGATCTGGCGGCGGGCAGCGCCGTCACCGTGACCATCAACGGAAAAGCGTATTCCGCAACGGTGCTGGCGGACGGCACCTGGCAGGCGGCGGTACCGGCGGCGGACGTGTCCCAGTGGGCAGATGGCGCTCTGGATATCAAGGCAAGCGCGCAGGATGCCTCCGGCAACCCGGTGGCTATCGGGACCGTCGTGGACGTCGATCTCGCGCCGGTTGCCATCACCATCAGCAGCGTGACCGACGACAACGTCCTTAACGCAGCGGAAAAAGGCCAGGATCTGGTGCTGTCCGGCACCACGTCCAACGTTGAAGCGGGCCAGACCGTCATCATTACCTTCGCAGGAAAAACGTACACCACGACGGTGGATGTCAACGGCGACTGGACCTGGACCGTTCCGGCTGCCGATCTGAGCGGCCTGAAAGACGGCGACGCCAGCGTGCAGGTCAGCGTCACCAACGTGAACGGCAACGCCGCGTCTTCGGCGCAGGCATTCAGCGTCGACACCACCGCGCCGACGGTGACCATCAACACCATCAGCGGCGATAACATGCTGAATGCGGCAGAGGCGGCGCAGGATCTGACCCTCAGCGGGACCTCTACTGCCGAAGCGGGCCAGACGGTCACGGTGACCTTCAACGGCAATCAGTACACCGCGCAGGTGCAGGCGGACGGCAGCTGGACGCTCGACGTGCCTGCGGCCGATCTCGCGGGCATCACCGACGGCGGCGTCGCGGTCACGGCGACCGTGTCCGATAAAGCAGGTAACCCGGCCAGCGCGGGCTCATCGGTGCTGGTGGACACCACCGTACCGCAGATTAGCTTCAACATCGTCGCGGGCGACGACATCGTGAATATTGCCGAGCACGGCCAGGCGCTGATCGTCTCCGGTAAGGTCACGGGCGCGCAGGCGGGCGACGTGATTACCGTGACCCTGAACGGTAAAGATTACACCGCCATGCTGGACGCGTCCGGCAGCTGGAGCGTGGGCGTTCCGGCGGCGGACGTGGGCGCGCTGGTCAACGGCGACCAGACGATCTCCGCGACCCTCACCGACAAAGCCGGTAACAGCACCACTGCGACGCACGAATTTGACGTCTCCCTGACCGCGCCGGTGGTCGCCATCAATACCCTGGCGGCTGACGACGTGATCAATGCGACCGAGAAAGGCCAGGATCTGCAGGTGTCCGGCACCAGCAACCAGCCGGAAGGAACCGCCATTACGGTGACCCTGAACGGGATTAACTATACGGCCACCACCGACGCGAGCGGGAACTGGAGCGTGACCGTTCCGGCGGCAAACGTCTCGGCGCTGGGCGAAGCGAGCTACGCCGTGACGGCGAGCGTAACTGACGCCGCGGGCAACAGCGCGAGCACCGGCCACAGCGTGCTGGTTGACAGCGCGCTGCCGCAGGTCACCATCAATCCGGTCGCGACGGACGACGTGATTAACGCGGCGGAAGTGGCTGCCGGACAGACCCTGAGCGGGAAAGTGAGCGGTGCGGCGAGCGGTGACACTGTCACTATTACCCTCGGCGGCAATACGTATACCGCGACGGTTCAGGACGATCTGAGCTGGTCGGTCAACGTGCCGTCCTCGGTCTTAACCGCCATCGGTAACGGCGATCTGACGGTGTCAGCCAGCGTCACTAACGGCCACGGCAACACCGGCACCGGCGAGCGCGACATCACCATTGATGCCAACCTGCCGGGCCTGCGCGTCGATACCGTGGCGGGCGACGATGTGATCAATAGCATTGAACACGCTCAAAATCTGATTATCACCGGTTCCAGCGACGGTCTGGCAACGGGCGCGGCGCTGACCGTCACCGTCAACGGCAAAACCTACGCGGCCACCGTACTGGCGGACGGCACCTGGACGGCGGCCATTCCGGCGGCCGACGTCAGCGCGCTCGGCGCGGGCACGGTTACCGTGAAGGTTGAAGGTCATAGCGCGGCGGGCAACCCGGTTTCCATCAGCCATGACGTGAAGGTGGATCTGGCGACAGTCGCCATCAGCATTAACCCGATTGCCTCTGACGACGTGATTAACGCGGCGGAGAAAGGCGCGGACCTGGTGCTGTCCGGCTCCACCACCAACGTGGAAGAAAACCAGACCGTTACCATCACCTTCGGCGGCAAGTCGTACACCGCGACGGTGGATGCCGACGGCAACTGGACGGCCACCGTGCCGTCTGCCGACCTCAGCAGCCTGAAGGACGGCGACGCCAGCGTGCAGGTGAGCGTGACCAACGTGAACGGCAACAGCGCGTCGGCAGGCCGCGAGTACAGCGTGGACACGACCGCGCCGACGGTGTCTATTGAAATCATCAGCGACAACAACATCATCAATGCGGCCGAGGCGCAGCAGGATCTGGTCGTTAATGGTGTAACCAACGCCGAAGCGGGCCAGACCGTCACCGTGACCCTGAACGGCGTGGACTACACCACCACCGTGCAGGCAAACGGCAGCTGGAGCGTGACCGTGCCTTCCGCGGATGTCGGCGCGATTACCGACGGTAACTACACCATTAGCGCGGCGGTCTCCGATAAGGCGGGCAACCCGGCCTCTGCGGATCGCGACGTGCTGGTCGATACCACCGTCCCGCAGCTGACCATTCACACCGTGTCCGACGACGACGTGATCAACAGCGCCGAGCACGCGCAGGCATTGATTGTCACGGGCTCCGTGACGGGCGCGGCAGCGGGCGACGTGGTCACGGTCACCCTCAACGGCAAATCGTACACCGCCACCCTGGACGCCTCCGGCAACTGGAGCGTGGGCGTGCCTGCGGCAGACGTTACCGCGCTGGCCGCCGGGGATTACACTATTACCGCGGCGCTGACCGATAAAGCGGGCAACAGCAACAGCGCCACGCACGGTGTGGCGGTGAACCTGACCGCGCCGGGGCTGACCATTGACACCGTTTCCGGTGACGATGTGATCAACAGCACCGAGAAAACCCAGGATCTGACGATCTCCGGTACGGCGTCCGGCCTGGCGGCAGGCGCGGTAGTGACCGTGATGCTGAACGGCAAAGCGTACAGTGCGCAGGTGGACGATAACGGAAAATGGACCACCACCGTTCCGGCGAGCGAAGTTGGTCAGCTGGGCGAGGCACTTTATACCGTCACCGCGTCAGCCACGGACAGCGTCGGCAACAGCACCCGCGCGTCGCACACGGTAAACGTGGAGTCCGTTCTGCCGGGCGTGATTATCAACACCATTGCGGGCGACGACGTGATTAACGCCGCCGAGCTGGCTGCCGGCCAGACCATCAGCGGTAAGGTGGTGAATGCCGAAGCGGGCAACACCGTGACCGTGACCATTGGCGGCAACCGCTACACCGCAACGGTGCAGAACGATCTCACCTGGTCCGTCGATGTGCCTGAATCTGTGCTGACGGCGCTGGGCAACGGCGATTTGACGGTGACCGCCAGCGTGACCAACGGCGTCGGCAACAGCGGATCCGCTGAGCGCGATATCACGATCGACGCTAACCTGCCGGGCCTGCGCGTGGATACCGTGGCGGGCGACGACGTGATCAACAGCATCGAGCACGGGCAGAATCTGATTGTGACCGGATCCAGCGATGGCCTGACCGCAGGTACCACCTTGACCGTCACCGTAAACGGCAAAACCTACCCGGCCACCGTGCTGGCCGACGGCACCTGGCGTGCGGCCATCCCGGCTGCGGATGTGGGTGCCCTGGCAGCAGGTACGGTCACCGTGACCGTTGCAGGCCAGAGCAGCGCCGGTAACCCGGTTTCCATCAGCCACGATGTGACGGTAGATCTGGCGACCGTTGCCATCAGCATCGATGCGATTGCTTCAGACGACGTGATTAACGCCGCCGAGAAGGGCGCGGATCTGGTGCTCTCCGGGGCGACCTCGAACGTTGAGGAAAACCAGACCGTTACCATCACCTTCGGCGGCAAGAGCTACACCGCGACCGTCGGCGCCGACGGCAAATGGACGGCCACGGTGCCAGCCGCCGACCTGGCGGGTCTGAAAGACGGCGACGCCAGCGTGCAGGTGAGCGTCACCAACGTGAACGGCAACAGCGCCTCGGCGGGACGTGAGTACAGCGTGGATGCCACCGCGCCGACCGTCACGATTAACACCCTGGCGACGGATGATATTCTGAACGCCGCCGAAGCGAAGAGCGATCTGACCGTGTCCGGTACCAGCACCGCCGAAGCGGGCCAGACGGTCACCGTATCGCTGAACGGCAAAGACTACACCACCACCGTCAGCGCAGACGGCAGCTGGACGCTGAACGTTCCGGCGGCCGATCTGGCAGGATTAACCGACGGCAGCGTCACCGTGACCGCATCGGTCAGCGACAAGGCGGGTAACCCGGCCTCCGTGGACCACAACCTGACGGTGGATGTGACCGTTCCTGCGGTCACTATCAACATCATCGCGGGTGACGATGTGATTAACGTGGCTGAACACAGCCAGGCACACGTTATCAGCGGCACCGCTACCGGCGCGGCCGCGGGCGATAAGGTGACCGTCACCATCGGCGGTCAGACGTACACCACCGTGCTGGACGCGGCGGGTAACTGGAGCGTGGGCGTCCCGGCGAGCGTGATTTCCGGCCTCAGCGACGGCAGCGTGACCGTCAGGGCATCGGTTACCGACGCGGCGGGCAATACCGGCACCGGCACGCATAACGTGACCGTCGATACCGGTCTGCCTTCGGTCAGCTTCAACGCCATCAGCGATGACAACGTGCTGAACGCGGTAGAGAAGGGTCAGGATCTGCGCGTCAGCGGCACCAGCGCCAACCTGGCGGAAGGCACCGTGGTGACCGTGACCCTGAACGGCAAAAACTACACGGCGACGACCGCGGCAGACGGCACCTGGAGCCTGACGGTTCCGGCAGCGGATCTGGCGGGTCTCGGCCAGGCTAACTACACCCTGAATGCGACCGCCACCAACGGCGTGGGCAACAGCGTGAGCAACACCGCGAACCTGCTGGTGGACACCGCGCTGCCAACGGTCACCATCAACACCGTGGCGGGCGATAACGTCATTAATGCGGCGGAAGTGGCCGCAGGCCAGACCCTGAGCGGCACCGTGGCGAATGCCGAAGCGGGCAACACCGTGACCGTGACCATTGGCGGCAACACCTACACCGCGACGGTGCAGAGCGATCTGACCTGGTCCGTCAACGTGCCGTCTGACGTGCTGGCCGCGCTGGGTAACGGCAGCCTGAGCGTAACGGCGACCGTCACCAACGGCCACGGCAACACCGGGACCGGCGAGCGCGAAATCGCTATCGACGCTAACCTGCCGGGCCTGCGCGTCGATACCGTGGCGGGCGACAACGTGGTCAACAGCATCGAACATACTCAAAACCTGATCGTCAGCGGATCCAGCGACGGGCTGGCGCCGGGCACGGCGCTGACCGTCACCATCAACGGCAAAGACTATGCGGCCACGGTGCTGGCGGACGGCAGCTGGAGCGCGGCTGTTCCATCAGCGGACGTGAGCGCGTGGCCGGAAGGCACCGTCAAAATCAGCGTCACCGGCGACAGCGCGGCGGGCAACCCGATTACCATCAGCCACGATGTGACGGTAGATCTGGCGACCGTTGCCATCAGCATCAATCCGATTGCGACCGACGACGTGATTAACGCGGCGGAGAAGGGCGCGGATCTGGTGCTGTCCGGTGCGACCATCAACGTGGAAGCCGGGCAGACCGTGACCATCAGCCTGAACGGCAAAATCTATAGTGCGACAGTAGACGACAGCGGCAACTGGACCTGGACCGTACCGTCTGCGGATCTGGCTGGCCTGAAGGACGGCGATGCCAGCGTGCAGGTGAGCGTCACCAACGTGAACGGCAACAGCGCCTCGGCGGGCCGTGAGTACAGCGTGGATGCCACCGCGCCGACCGTCACGATCAACACCCTGGCGACGGACGACATTCTGAATGCCGCTGAAGCGAAGAGCGAACTGACCGTGTCCGGTACCAGCACCGCCGAAGCGGGCCAGACGGTCACCGTGTCGCTGAACGGCAAAGACTACACCACCACCGTCAGCGCGGACGGCAGCTGGACGCTGAACGTTCCGGCGTCCGATGTTGCGGCCCTGACGGACGGCAGCGTGACCGTGACCGCAAGCGTCAGCGACAAGGCGGGTAACCCGGCGTCCGTTGATCACAACCTGACGGTGGACGTCATCGTTCCGGCGGTGACCATCAACACCGTGGCGGGCGACGATGTCATTAACCTCGCAGAACACAGCCAGGCGCATATCATCAGCGGCACCGCCACCGGCGCGGCCGCGGGCGATAAGGTGACCGTCACCATCGGCGGTCAGACGTACACCACCGTGCTGGACGCGGCGGGTAACTGGAGCGTGGGCGTCCCGGCGAGCGTGATTTCCGGCCTCAGCGACGGCAGCGTGACCGTCAGGGCATCGGTTACCGACGCGGCGGGCAATACCGGCACCGGCACGCATAACGTGACCGTCGATACCGGTCTGCCTTCGGTCAGCTTCAACGCCATCAGCGATGACAACGTGCTGAACGCGGTAGAGAAGGGTCAGGATCTGCGCGTCAGCGGCACCAGCGCCAACCTGGC
>NZ_JBMKHT010000062.1:0-22279 GCF_049238165.1 Enterobacter cloacae complex sp. IR5422
GCCAAAATCAGCCACGAAGAGACGATTTTGGGCTGAAAATTGGAAAATTGAGCCACAGGACGTCGATAAAGGACGGTTTGGGGCGTCATATCGGGAGCTGCGGACCACTTAATCGCAACTTCCTTAAGGACCAGTTTGCTTACGCAAACGAAATGTAACCCCTTAGGTTGCAGATCCAGCTTAGCAGGTTTTTACAAGGGTGCGTTTTGCCCGCTGACGACGTAATTAATGGTCTGCTGGTAGATGTCACTGAGGATGTCATTATCTGTCGATTCCACCCACCTGGTGAGTTCCATCAAAATGTCATCTTCAGTCACAGCACCGTGCTCGGCGTGAAGACCCTGTGCAATCGCGTTAACGAGTTCAGGTTGTGCTGCTGCGGTATTTGCCGGGTAATAAGTAAACATGCTGCCTCCGTGTCGTTGTCTGTTTAATGGTACGGCTCGCAAAAAATTTAATTCACAAACAGAATGGCAAATATTTTCCCGGTTGTGGCTCAGATTCATCTTAGAAATAAAAATGACATAAGTGTATGCTTTTGTGTGCTTTTGAAATGCGGGGGTAAATCGACGTGGCGCTGAGAGAATATTATGACGGTGCTCCTGCTATCTCGAAAAAATAGCAGGAGCAGCGTTTAAATTACCACTTCATTTCGCCGGTATTCACCTTAGCGCTTAATTCCAGCGAGCTCTCTTCAGCCAGATTCGGATACTGTTTTTTCAGGGTGCTGATGACGCCCGCAGAATCTTTATGAACGGACAAGGCCTTTTCAAAGCGCTGGAGATAGTCACGGGTAAAATCAATCGCACCCGTCCCGGCTGGCGGGGTACCCAGATAGTGACCCGGGATCACGCGCTCGGGTTTGTGCGCCGCCATGTTCACCAGCGTTTCCTGCCACTGCTTACGGCTTTCCGCTGTCTGGGTGTCCGCCGTCCAGACGTGTATCCCCCAGGCTACGCCAGTGCCGCCGAGGATGGTCTTTGCGGACGGGATCCATACATATGCCGCATAGCTGTCAGGCTGTTCGATGTCGATCTTCTCCCCGTCAACCATAAACGTGGTGGAGGCGAGAACCTGCGGGACGACCAGCTCCGTTGGCGCGCCGTCTTTCATCTGCGGACCCCAGAAGGCGAGCTTGGCGTCTTTGGTAGCCTTGATGTGATCAACCACGTGCTGCGTGGCCACCACTTTGGCGTTCGGGAAGGCTTTGACCAGCGGCTGCAGGCCAAAATAGAAATCCGGATCGCCGGAGGTGATCACAATCTTGTTCAGGGTCTTACCGCTTTGACGAATTTTCTCTACCAGCGCTTCGCCATCCTTCACGCTGAACTGCGCGTCAAACAGCACCGCTTCTTTCGGGCCGGAGACCAGCGTGGAGGAGACCGCGAAAATGCCTTTCTCCTGCGGGTTATAGGTATCAATGCTTAACGGCGCGGCAAAAACAGCCGGCGTGGAAAGGGTGGAAAGCAGGGCAAGGTGAGTGAATTTCATGCTGTTGTCTCTGTTGTTCAGGAATATCTCTATTGTACGGAAATTCGCATTTGCTAGAATTCCTGAAACAAGACATGCTTAGTTTCATAAATCGAGCAGATGGAGTTGATATGGATCGCGTGATTGCCGCTCAGGTTTACAACCGCATATGCGAGCTGGGAAGTTTGAGCGCGGCGGCCCGGGCGCTGGGTATTTCCCGCCCAATGGTGAGCCGCTACCTTGAGCAGATGGAGAAATGGGCGGGCACGCGGCTGGTAAACCGCTCCACGCGCAAGCTGACGCTGACCGCGGCAGGCGAAAAGGTGCTGCAAAAAACACGGACGCTCTCGCAGATCTCGCAGGAAATTGAAGGCCAGTCGGAAAAAGATCTCCCGTCTGGCACCCTGCGGGTGGCCTGCGCGCACTTTACCGCCATGCACCTGATTGCGCCGGTGCTGCCCGGTCTGCTCTCGCGTTACCCGCAGCTGCGCATTGAGCTGGACGTGAACAACCACCCGGTCAGCCTGGTGGGAGAGCGCATTGATGTTGCCGTACGCATTACCGATAACCCTGAACCCGGCATGATTGCCCGTCGGCTGGGGGAGTGTCGCTCGGTCCTTTGCGCCTCGCCGGACTATCTGGCGCAGCACGGTACGCCCGGCAGCCCCGAAGAACTAGCCCGGCATAACTGCCTGCACTACAGCTTTTTTGCCGGGCAGTCCTGGCACTTCCTGACGCCGGAGGGAGAAAGCCTGAGCGTGGCCGTCAGCGGCAACCTAAGCGCCAGCATCTCTTCGCTGCTGATGGACGCGGCGATTAAGCACTGCGGTATCGCCATGCTGCCGGAGCGTGAGGCGCAAACCGCGCTGGAGAAGGGATGGCTGGTGCCGGTACTGGCGGCGCTGGAGCCGAAGCCGCTGGCCATCCATGGTATTTATCAGTCCCGGGAATACCAGCCTGCCGCGCTGCGGGCGTTCCTTGATGAGCTGGCCCGCTATCTGGCATGAGCGCGGCGTTTGCCGTCGTTTACTTAGCCTTCAGCCAGGGGGAGGCCGTGCTCCAGAAAATAATATCCGCCCCGAGATAATTTTCCGCGAACCGATCAAATTCTGCTTTGGTGAAGGGCTTGCCGGTCTCAGGGTTCTTATAGGTCAGGGTCGGTTCCTGAACCGCCATGGCGATAAGCGGCAGCGTCTGTTTATTTTTATGGAAGAAAGGATAGGCATTCTTCATATGCGCCTTGCGGTTGGGAACAATGTCCGGCCCACCGAGGCCGACATTGTTGGCGCTGGCATACGCAAAAAGACGCCCCATGTAGTTGTGGTCATTATCCCATTCGCACGGCCAGAAGTTCACGTATTGCACCACGTGTGATTTCTGAAAAGCCTTGCGCGCAAAGGCCAGGTTATCCATTTCTCCCGCAAAATAGCTGTCGCAGGTAAATCCGGCGGGCGGATTTTTTTCGTCAAGATCGATGGCGGTTTCAGGCAGGTTTACGCCATATACCTCGCCATCAAAGCGTTTCGCGAGGGCGGCCAGCAGCGCCTGGTAGCGCTGGCGCACCGCGGGATCCCACTGACGCGCCACCCAGCCTGAACCGACTGGCTTCCCTTCGCCGGGGTTATCGAACTGCGGTGCAATCCCGCCTCCGTATTGCTTATCGTGCATCAGATAATCCGGCACGTAGCGCGCGTCCGCCTCAAAGAAACGGTCCTGAATCTGGATGAAGAGCTTTTTCCTGGCAGCCTTAAGACGCGCGAGATCCCGTTCAATGCGCGAGAAATCGTAGCGATCCTTCTCAGGCTCAAGCGCGCGCCAGTTGTAGACGATCTGTACGCCGCCGATATCGCTTCGCGTAACGAGCGGGAATGCCGCGTCGAGCTCGCCGGAGCTGGTATAGATAAAGTTCTCGGGCGTTTTCGCCTGCAAAGACCACGATAGAGCGAGGGTAGCGATCGCAACGGCCATCCTGATTTTTAGCGCCATAAGTTTATCCTTTTTGTCGGTACAGCAGGTGTAAGTCCCGGAATTGTCTGTGTTCCAGGGGCAGTCAGATGCGTAGTCTATACTTAACCCTTTGTAAGCCAAAAGGAGAGCAAGAATGACTATTCATAAGCACGGTTCGGCACACTGGTCTGGCGACATTAAGCGCGGTAAAGGGACGGTTTCCACCGAGAGCGGCGTTCTCAATCAACAGCCTTATGGCTTTAATACCCGTTTTGAGGGTGAAAAGGGGACCAACCCCGAAGAACTGATCGGCGCGGCACATGCGGCCTGCTTCTCGATGGCGCTGTCGCTGATGCTCGGCGAAGCGGGCTATACCGCCGACGCCATTGACACCACCGCGGATGTCTCCCTCGATAAAACGGACGGCGGTTTTGCCATCACCAAGGTTGCCCTGAAGAGCAAGGTGACCGTTCCCGGCATCGCCCCTCAGCAGTTCGACGGTATTATTCAGAAAGCCAAAGCGGGCTGTCCGGTTTCGCAGCTACTGAAAGCCGAAATTACGCTGGACTATACGCTTAACTAAGCCTCAGCCGGGCTGGTGCCCGGCTATCCCTTCAGCGCGGCGGGAAACACCTCCGCCAGCCACGCAATAAACACCTTAAGACGGTGCGTCAGATGTCGATTCTGAGGGTAAACCACATGAAACGGATAGGCGGCAGGGCGCCAGTCGCTCAGAATCGCCGCCAGCGTTCCCGCCTGCAAATACGGCTTTGCCGAATACTCAAACGTCTGCACGATCCCCAATCCTGCCACGGCCGCCGCCAGGTGGGCATTACTTTCATTTATGCCGAGATAATGGGGGATATTGATTTCCATCGCCTCGCCATGCCGCCTGAAGCGAAAGGGAAACGCCCGCCCGGTGACGGGCGAGAGGTAGCTAATGAGCTTGTGGCCGTTGCACAGCTCCTGTGGATAGGCTGGAACGCCATGGTTTTTCAGGTAGCCCGGCGTCGCGCAGGTGACCATTTCGGCGTTACCAATATGGCGAGCGATAAGGGTCGAATCGTCCAGCGGGCCGCCGCGGATCACGCAGTCTACGTTACCGCTGATCAGATCCACCGGACGATCGGCCACGCCAAGATCGATGCGGATATCCGGGTAGCGCCGCATAAAGTCCGGCAGCAGGGGGATAAGCACGTCCCGGGCGGTGGAGCCGCCCACGTCAACCCGCAAATGCCCTTTGGGCGTCGCGCGGGAAACGCGAAACGCGGTGTCGATATCTTCGATATCTATCAAGACCCTGAGCGCTTTTTCATAGTATTCCATCCCTTCCGGCGTCGCGACCACCCGGCGAGTCGTCCGGTGCAGGAGGCGTATCTCCAGATGCGTCTCAAGCGATTTCACCAGCTTGCTCAGCGTGGCGATCGGCATGTTCAGCGAGTCCGCCGCGCGGGTAAAGCTGCCGGTTTCCACCACCCGGGTAAAGGCACGCATCGCCATGAGCTGATCCATGAGACTCCCTCTGATTATTTCTGTATGTGAATAGTCATTTTCATTTTTGCTGGTTTTTCACTAATCCCGCAAGGGCTAAAGTTTGTCCAACGCAAACCCAACAAAAGGTAAATGACATGAACACGACTCTCTCAGGAAAAATCGCACTGGTCACCGGCGGCAGCACCGGCATCGGTCTTGCCACGGCGCAGGAGCTGGCGGCACAGGGCGCGAAGGTGTACATCACCGGACGACGTCAGGCCGAGCTGGACGCGGCGGTGGCTGAAATTGCTTCAACGGCAGTGGGCATTCGCGCTGACGTGTCAAAACTGGCGGACCTGGACGAGGTCTATGCCCGGATAGCCAAAGAAGAAGGCCGCCTCGATATTCTGTTCGCCAATGCGGGTGGCGGCGATATGCTGCCGCTGGGCGCGATAACCGAAGAGCAGTTTGACCGGATTTTCGGCACTAACGTCCGCGGGGTGCTGTTTACGGTACAGAAGGCGCTGCCGCTGCTGTCCGCCGGATCGTCGATTATTCTGACCGGCTCGACGGTGTCCATTAAGGGGACGGCAAACTTTAGCGTCTACAGCGCCAGCAAGGCCGCCGTGCGTAACTTTGCCCGCTCCTGGGCGCTGGATTTGCAGGGCCGCGGGATCCGCGTCAACGTGGTAAGCCCGGGCCCGATCAAAACCCCGGGGCTTGGCGACCTGGTGCCGGAAGAACACCGCCAGGGGCTGTACGACGCGCTGGCCGCTCAGGTGCCGCTCGGCCGTTTAGGCGCGCCGGGTGAGGTGGGTAAAGCGGTGGCGTTTCTGGCCTCCGATGCGGCCAGCTTTATTAACGCCACCGAGCTGTTCGTGGACGGCGGCATGGCGCAAATCTAACCCAGACTGCGCCAGCAGCGGACGTCACGGCCCTCGCGAGAGGGCTGTAACGGCTGAGGACGCTCGCACCCCTGCGCGGCCATCGGGCATCGGTCGCGGAAAAAACAGCCTTCGGGCAGACGGCGGTTGCCGGGAAGCTCGGTTTTGCGTAACGCCAGCGTTTCATCCAGCGGTTCACCGGTGCGCGGAACCGAATCGAGCAGCAGGCGGGTGTAAGGATGGCGCGGCTCGCCAAGCACCTGCGCGGCGCTGCCCAGCTCCACAATCTGCCCAAGGTACATCACCGCCACGCGGTCGCTCATGTGCCGGACCACCGAGACGTTATGCGAGATCAACACGTAGGTCAGATTACGCTGCTGTTGCAGGGTCACCAGCAGGTTGAGGATCTGCGCCTGCACGGAAATATCCAGCGCGCTGGTGGGTTCATCGAGCACGATGATATCCGGATCGGACGAGAGCGCCCGGGCGATGGCGATGCGCTGGCGCTGCCCGCCGGAGAAGGCGTGCGGAAGCCGGTCGAGATATTCCGGGCGAATACCCACCTGCAGCGCCAGGTTTTCAGCCAGCTGGCGGCGGTCGCGCTCGCTGCTGCGCTTTTGCACCCACACCGGCTCGGTGATGATTCGCCAGACCGGCAGGCGCGGGTCAAGCGAGGAGAGCGGATCCTGAAACACCATCTGCATGCCGCCCGCGTGGTGCGCCCGCTGGCAGGCGCCGGTGCTGGGCTTAAGCATGCCCATCAGCAGCTGGGCGAGGGTGCTTTTCCCACAGCCGGATTCCCCGACAATGCCAAGCGTTTCTCCCCGACGGATCTCAAGGTCGAGCCCGTTGAGCGCATGGACCCGTTCCGTCACGCGGCCCAGCCAGTTTTTGCGCGCCGCAAAGTTCACGTGCACGCTATCCAGTTCCAGCAGTACATCAGACATGGGCTTTCTCCCGTTGTGGATACCAGCAGGCGGCCTGTTGGCCCTCTGCGCCGGTGGGCGCTAAGCGCGGCATTTCGCTGCATTTCGCCCCGGCGGCAAAGCAGCGCTCGCGGAATGCGCATCCCTGCGGAAGCTGGCTGAGGTTGGGCACCGTGCCGGGGATGGCGGGAAGCGGGGCGCGCGGCTGGCCGTTTTCCGGCGCGCACTGCAGCAGGCCAATAGAGTAGGGATGCACGGGCTGGTGGATCAGCGTTTGCGTGGTGCCGCTCTCGATCACGCTGCCCGCATACATCACGTACATTCTGTCGCAGAGCTGGGACACCACGGCCATATCGTGGCTGATAAACAGCACCGAGGTGCCGCTGGCCCGCGCCTTGTGCTTCAGCAGGCGCAGCACCTGCAGCTGGACGGTGACGTCCAGCGCCGTGGTTGGTTCGTCGGCGACGATCAGCTCCGGCTCGCAGGAGAAGGCAAGGGCAATCATCACCCGCTGGCGCATGCCGCCGGAGAGTTCAAACGGATAGCGCGCCATGACCGCTTTCGCGTCCGGGATTTGCATCTCTTCCAGCAGGGTAATCGCCTTCTGCTGCGCCTCACGCCGGGAAAGCGGTTGATGCTGGCGGATCACCTCGACCATCTGTTTGCCAATCCGCCGCGTCGGGTTGAGGGCGGTCATGGGCTCCTGAAAAATCATCGCGACCTTTGCGCCGCGCCACTGGCGAAGCTGTTTCTCGGACGCCGTCAGGACATTTTCGCCGAGTAATTTCACCTGACCATGATGAATGCGGTAGCTGCCTTCCGGCAGCAGACGCATGGCGAGCATGGCGGTCACGGATTTACCCGAACCGGATTCGCCCACCACGCCGACAATTTCACCCCTGCCGATCTCCAGCGAGACGTGGTTCAGCGCGTGGACCTCGCCGCGGAAAATCGGGAAGCTCAGATGCAGGTCTTCAATCTTGAGAACCGGGTCGGTCATCACTGTTTACCTCCTGACTTCGGATCCAGCAGATCGCGGATGCCATCCCCAAACAGGTTAAAGCCCACGGCGGTAATCAAAATCGCCGCTCCGGGAAACGCGCAGTACCACCACTGGTCCAGAACGTAGTTACGGCCGACGGCCACCATCGCGCCCCATTCGGCGGTCGGCTGCTGCGCGCCCAGGCCAATAAACCCCAGCGTGGCGGCCATCAGGATGGCGCTGCCGATGTCCAGCGACGCCTGCACGATCAGCGGCGGCAGGGCGTTGCGCAGGATATGCCAGCTGATCACATGCCAGCGGGATGCGCCAAAGGTGCGGGCCGCCTGTACGTAGGTAAACTGGCGCACCACCAGGGTTTGGCCGCGCGCCAGGCGGACGTAAAACGGAATGCGGACAATCGCAATCGCCAGCATGGCGTTAAACAGGCTTGGCCCGAGCGCGGCGGCCAGCGCCATGGTCAGCACCAGGGAAGGTATCGAGAGCATAATGTCCATCACCCGCATAATAACGGCGTCGCCGCGCCCGCCCAGCACGCCGGACAGACAGCCCAGCAGCGAACCGATGCCGCCCGCAATTACCACCACCGCCAGCCCGGCGGTAATGGACTGCTGGCTGCCCGCCAGCACCCGGCTGAACAGATCGCGGCCCACCTCGTCGGTACCAAACCAGTGCTGCGCGGACGGCGCCTGCAGGCGCGCGGTCAGATCCAGCGCGTTCGGGTCGTGCGGAGCGATCCACGGTGCGGCCACCATAATGAAAAGCATCACCAGCATAATGCCGCCGCCAACGATCGTGAGCGGACTTTGGCGCAGCATCCAGAACAGCTTTGCCCAGTTGATGCGTTGTCTGGCGGTTTTCACCGGGACGGGCGTTTCCTGCGTTAACATCATTCGGCACCTCCGCGCCCGATTCGCGGGTCAATCCACAGGTAAAGCAGATCGACCACCAGATTAACCAGCACGTAGGCCAGTGAAACGACGACGGCAAAGCCCATCACCGCGGGGAAATCGAGCGCCTGAATGGACGTCACCACCCAGGCGCCCATGCCCGGCCAGGCAAAGACGGTTTCGGTCAGCACGGCCCCGTAAAGCAGATCCCCCAGCGCCAGCCCGAGCACGGTAATCGACGGGATCATCGCATTCGGCAGGGCGTAGCGCAGGACGATATACCAGCCGGGCAGGCCGCTGGCGCGGGCCGTGCGGATGTAGTCCTCGCTAAGCTGCTCCAGCATTGCCGAGCGGACCTGACGCGCCACGATGCCGAGATGCACAAATGCCAGCGTCAGCGAGGGTAAAATCAGGTGCTGCAGCGCATTGAAAAAGACCTCGCCGTTGCCTTCCAGCAGCGCGTCAAGCAGATAAAAGCCGGTGACGTGCGTCGGCGGATCGAGCCAGTCGTCCAGCCTGCCGCCGCCCGGCAGGATTTGCAGGTGCCCGTAGAACAGCACAATGACGCCCAGCCCAAGCCAGAAGGCCGGGGTGGAGATCCCGGTCATCGCCATCAAACGCACCAGGTGATCCAGCCAGCGGTTGCGGTACACCGCCGATAAAATTCCCAGCGGCACGCCGATGACCAGCGCCAGCAGGAGGGAACAAAAGGCCAGCTCCAGCGTGGCGGGGAAAAAGGCCTTCAGGTCTTCCGCAACCGGGCGTCCGGTACGGATGGAGGTGCCTAAATCACCGTGGGCCAGGGCGTCCACGTAGCGGCCAAACTGAACGTAGAGCGGCTGATCCAGCCCCAGCTGCTGGCGAATGTTCTGCACGATGTCGTCGCTGGCGCGGTCGCCGGCCAGCAGACGGGCCGGATCGCCGGGGATCAGATGTGAAATAATAAAAGTGATAATACAGACACCGGCCACCACCAGGAGTAACCCCCAGCAGCGCTGGCGCACGATGCTCCAGAACGTCATACACTTTCCCCCGGCGAAACGGTTACTTGCTCATGGTGGCGATGTTAAACACCTGCTCGAGCATCGGATTAAAGGTGAAGCCTTTGACCTCTTTGTTCATCGCCAGCTGGTAGTTCTTCTGGAACAGATAAACGTAGGCCGCCTCGTCGATGACCACCTTTTGCGCCTGCTGGTAATCTTTGGTGCGTTCCGCCTGGTCGGTGGTTTTCAGCGCGGCCTGCAGCAGGGAATCGACCTCTTTGTTCTCATAGAACGAACGGTTGCCCGGCAGCCCTTTCTTGTCCGATTCGAACCAGTAGTTCATAAACATGTACGGGTCGGCAAAATCCGGGCTCCAGTTGCCGATGGCGATGTCGTAATCGCCTTTGCCGACGTGGTCTCGCATGGTGGCGTTGGCCAGTTTCTCCAGCTTGACGTTAATGCCGATCTTGCCGAGGCTGGCCTGAGTCGAAAGGGCGATAGGCTCCCAGTTTGGATCGTTGTCCGAGTAGAGGAAGGTCAGGCTGGCGGGCTTGTCTTTGACCTTCTCCAGGGCTGCTTTAGCTTTGGCTTCGTCGAAGCTGTACTGCATGGCCGTGGCGTCAAAGCCCCACATGCCTTCCGGGATCGGACCGCGCATCTGCTTGCCGTTGCCGCTCAGAATGCCTTTCACCATCCCCTCATAGTCCGTCGCCCAGGAGACCGCGCGGCGTAAATCCACCTGATTGAGCGGCGCTTTGCTGTTGTTGAGGTAGAGGTAGGTCACGCGCAGAGACGGGTATTCGGCGACGGCGACTTTGCCTTCCTGCTTCAGGGCCGCCAGCTGATCGACCGGCAGGGAGTCGGCAATGTCCAGATCGCCGCGGGAAAGCTGCAGACGGCGCGACGCGCTCTCACCGATAATTTTCACCGAGACGCGCTTGAAGTGCGGCTTGTCGCCCGACCAGTGCGGGTTTGGCACCAGCACCAGCTGCTGGCCTTTCTGCCAGCTCTTCAACATAAACGGCCCGGAGCCAGCGGTGTTTTGCGCCAGAAAGCCGCGCGCGTCGTCCGCGGCATTGGCCTTCAGCACCGTCGGGTTAATGATGGAGGCGCCGTCGTTCGCCAGGGTGTAGAGGAAAGGCGCGAACGGCTGGCTGAGGGTGAATTTCACCGTGTGCTCATCAACGGCCTCCACTTTCAGATCTTTCGGGAAGGCCTCAGACGGCCCCTGGCCGAGCTTCAGCAGGCGCTCAAAGGAGAGTTTGACCGCCTCGGCGGTGACCGGCGTGCCGTCGGAGAATTTGGCGTTATCCGCCAGGGTGAAGGTCCACTCTTTCTGGTCGTCGGAGGCTTTCCAGCCCGTCGACAGATCGCCTTCCACCTCGGTAGAGCCTGGCTTGTACTTGACCAGACGCTGGTAGGACGGATAGGTGACGGTCCAGTCGTTGTTATCGATGGTGATGGCAGGGTCGAGCGTTTGCGGGTCGGCGGCTTTACCGATCGCCAGCATGTCTTTCGGAACGGCGGCCAGCGCCAGCGGTGCACTCAGGGCCAGCGTGGCGGCAATGACGGTCGAGAGAAGCGATGTTTTCATGGCAGTGCTCCAGGTTTAAAGAGGGGTGTGCGTCAGGGGAAAACAGGCAAAACGGTCCTCAAGCAGCGGGTAGCTGGCGGCGTTCGGCAGTTCGAAGTGCCACCATTCGCTGCCGATCCCGACAAAACCGCCGCCGAACATGATGGCGTTCAACAGCAGACGGTTGCGCTGGGCGTGGGGCGGCACGGAAGGGTGATACGGATGCGAGCGGTCATGCATTTCGTCAAAACCGGCGCCCATATCCAGCACGACGTTATGCTCGTCCATCAGGGTCACGTCGATGGCCGTGCCGCGGCTGTGGTTAGAGCCAATCGCCACGTCGACCACATATTCCGGGTTCGGGCAGGCCTCCCACAGCTGGGCCTGCGCCTGCTGCGGGCGATAGGCGTCGTAGACCACCAGCTTCAGCCCGGCCAGCGTGGCAATGCTGATGGCTTTAGCCAGCGCGGTAGCGGCATCGGTGTGCAGCAGGCACAGCGTCTCCTGATAGATCGGGCGGCCTGTGATGTTGTCGGCGGTGGCGTACTTCAGATCGATATGCAGCGTGGGGAACGTCTTCGCCACATCAATCAGTTCACTCTCTACGGGCATAGCTCCGCTCCTTTAGCGTTCGAATTGACCAAACTCTTGTTGTAATTGTCGGTTTACCGCCAGGCGCGCCGGGAGCGCATCGCCCAGCGCTTCCACCACGCCCGACAGCAGCAGGTTGAACAGACAGCTCACGGGGGCAAGTGAATCCCAGAAATGACCGGTATCGGTTTTCACCTGCAGTAAATCCATCGGGTAATCCCGCGCCCACGGGCACCAGATGTCGGTAATTAAGGCCAGCGGAATGCCTTTCTCGCTCGCGACGCGGCAGTACTGGCGGGCCATCGTGGAGTAGGTGCGCGTATCGGTCAGCACGACATAAGGGTGCGCAAACCCGGAGTTAAGGGATTCCACCCAACTGCCGGATGCACCCTCTGAATAGCTCACGCGCGGGCGGAGGTATTCAAGGTGGCTGAAGAAGGCGTTGGCGATCCCGCGCGTGGACTGGATCCCCAGCACAAAGACCGCGTCCGCGTGGGCCAGATGGTGCACCACCTGACGAAAAGCGTCCGTTTGCGCCAGCTGATACACCTGCGTGATGGCGTCCACTTCCAGCGACAGGGCGTGCTGAAGGCGGTTGGGCAGGGGGCGCTGCTGCTGCCAGGAGTCGAGGCGCTCGTTCATGCCCCAGGGCTGATACGGATCGCGCAGGCTCTTTTTGGCATCTTCCAGGTTGCGATATCCCAGCTTGCGCAGAAAGCGTCCGACGGTGATCCCGCTGGTCCCGCTTGCCAGCCCGACGCTCTCCGCCGTTTCAAACGGGATTTGCGCGGCGTGCGCCAGCAGCCAGCTTCCGACCCGCTTTTCGCTGGGCGTGAGCTGGCTGAAGGTCGCCTCGATACGGCTTAACATCTCGGGTTTCGTCGTCATACCGCCTCGCTGTTAACAGGCTGTCAAAAGCTGAATATGTGTTACCGGGTTAACAATGCATGACGCGTGCCATGTTCACAGAAGGGCGAAAACCCGCTGCGCAATAAACTTCATGCAATGTTTCGTTAACCAATGATCAACATTTGTGCAGCGTAGTTCACTTTTGGTGCACTGGCTGACCTGGCAGGGATGAATTTGGTGAATACGTCAGCCCGTTCACATTTTTGATAAGATAGAAAGACAGTGAACATAAAAGGGATCCCGGCATGGCGAATTGGCCCTGGCGAGTCAGCGTGCGCCTGGTGGCGCTTGCAAAGAAAACAGGGATGGTCGTGGGGATCGTCCTGGTCGTCCTGCTGGCGGTGCGGGTCTATCTCTCGCAGCAGGGGCCGGAACTGCACCCGTGGCACACCTGGCGGGGCGATGAGATGTCCGTGCGCGAGCTGGATAACGCCGATTTTGCCGGGTACCTCGCCCGTGAAAAGGCGATTTTCACCGATCTGGATAACGCGGTGACGGCGAAAACAGCGGGCGAGGATCAAACACCGTTAAACCGCTACTACCGCCAGAGCCTGGTGTGGCCCGGCCAGTTTGCCTCCGATGCCAACCGCTCCTTTGTGCTGATGCCAGCCGGGAAGCCCCGCGGCGCGGTGGTGCTGCTGCACGGCCTGACCGACTCGCCTTACAGCGTCAGGCACCTTGCCGTGAACTATCAGCAGCACGGCTTTGTGGCCGTGGTCCCGCGTCTTCCCGGACACGGCACCGCGCCCGGTGCGCTGACGGACGTGGACTGGGAAATGTGGCTGGCAGCGACGCGGCTTGCCGTGCGGGAAGCCACGCGCCTGACGGGGAATAACGTACCGCTGCATCTGGTGGGGTACTCCAACGGCGGGGCGCTGGCGATGAAGTATGCCCTCGATGCGCTGGAAGACCCTGCGCTGCGTAAGCCTCAGCAGATGATCCTGCTCTCACCGATGATCGGCGTGACGTCCTTTGCGCGGTTCGCCGGATTCGCCGGGCTACCTGCGCTGTTGCCGCCGTTTGCCAAAGCGGCCTGGCTGAATATCTCCCCGGAATATAATCCGTATAAATACAACTCGTTCCCGGTGAACGCCGCCCGCCAGTCGTGGCTGCTGACGAAGGCCCTGCAGGAGCAGATTGGCCGTGAGGCGCGGGAAAACAGGCTGGCGAATTTGCCGCCGGTGCTGGCGTTCCAGTCGGTGATGGACTCTACGGTCAGTACCCGCGCGGTGGTCAGCGGCCTGTTTGACCAGCTTCCGGCAAACGGCAGCGAGCTGGTAGTGTTTGATATCAACCAGGCGGCGAGCTTCCGTCCGCTCTTTAAACCGTCGTCCTGGACGGCCACCACGGCGCTGCTGCCGGTCGTGCAGAGACGTTACGGTGTCACGATTATCACTAATGCCAGCGAGCACAGTTTCTCGACGGTGGCGAAAATCACGCCGGCAGGCAGCACGCAGGAGACGGTCGCGCCGCTTGCGCAGTCCTGGCCGCAGGATGTTTATTCCCTGTCGCACGTTGCGGTGCCGTTCCCGCCGGATGACGATCTCTATGGTCGCGAACCTGGGGTGAAAAACCGCTACGGTATCAGCCTGGGGACGATTGCGCTGTGGGGAGAGACGTCCGTGTTGAGCGTCGGGAAAGAGGCGCTTATGCGGGTCACCTCGAACCCGTTCTACGACTATATGCAGGAGAGGATTAACAGCCGGATCGGGGACCAGAAAAAGTAATGTTCCCTTGTGGCGTGAATATGTTAGGTCGCATTGATTAAGTATGTTACATAGTAGCTTCAAGGCACCTCTCTTTATCACTGGAACCCCTTTTTGTGCTGACGACGCTGATCTACCGAAGCCACTTGAATTTATCCCGCCCGTCCACCGAACTGCGGGAGCTGGTGGAGCGCGCCAGGGGCCGCAACGTAAAACTGGACATTACCGGCGTCCTCCTTGCTAAAGGCAACGACGTTCTGCAGATCCTCGAAGGGTCGGAAGAGAGTGTGGTCAAACTGTTCCATAAAATCCGCGAGGACAAGCGGCACAGCGGGGTGGTAGAACTGCTGCGGGACTATGGTCCGCGCAGACGCTTCGAAAACGTCGGTATGCTGCTGTTTGATCTGCAAACGCAGTCGCCGAAAGAGGTGCTGCAGTCGGTGCTGCGCTACAGCAAGCTGGACAGCTATCTGACCTCCGACGATCGGGTGTTCAAATTTATTCAGACCTTTATAACCGGTAAACGTCCGGCCCCGTCGGGGGCACGCTACACGGCGGACAAATGGACGCTCTCGACCGAAGCGCTACCCTTTGGCGAACATCTGGGCCTGATTGCCGGGCAAACCTGTCAGTTTGCGCTGCAGCCTATTGTCGAGCCCTCGGAAGGGAAAATCAGCTCCCTTGAGGCGCTTATCCGCGGCAACGACGGCGGCAGCCCGGAGCATTTCTTCAGCACCGTCGACCCGGACAACGTCTACGAAGTCGATCTCCAGACAAAAGCCTATGCCTTTGCGCTGGCGGAAAAGCTGGGCATTGGTAGCCATAAAATCGCGGTCAACCTGCTGCCCATGTCGCTGGTAAATGTCCCAGGCGCGGTGGAATTTCTGGTCGATCAGATTAAAAAACATGGCCTTCAGCCGGAGCAGGTGGTCATTGAAGTCACTGAAAACGAGATGATCTCCGGGCTCAACCAGTTTAACAGCGCCATCAAGCAGCTTCGCGGCGAGGGGATTGGCCTGGCGATCGATGATTTTGGCTCGGGCTATGCCGGGCTTTCGCTGCTGACCCGCTTCCAGCCGGACAAAATTAAAATTGACCGTGAGATTGTCAGCAACATCCACCTGAGCGGCCCAAAACAGGCGATTGTGCGCTCCATCATCAGCTGCTGCTCCGATCTTGAAATCACCCTGGTGGCCGAAGGCATCGAGAAAATTGAGGAGTGGTGCTGGCTCGAATCGGCCGGAATCCGCCGCTTTCAGGGATTCCTCTTTGCCCGGCCGCAGCTTAATGGCGTCGGCGATATCCACTGGCCGCATCTGGTGCGGTAAGCCAATTTTCCCTCCCGTTATTTCCCCTTTGCCCGGCCTGTGCTTAAATAGCTAAAACGGTTTAACATTGTTTAGCTACGAGGATCACATGAAGAAAATCTGGGTACTTGGCGATGCGGTAGTGGATTTGCTGCCCGATGGAGAAGGTCGATTACTGCAGTGTCCCGGCGGCGCGCCGGCGAACGTCGCGGTCGGTATTGCCCGGCTGGGCGGCCAGAGCGCCTTTATCGGCAGGGTTGGCGACGATCCTTTCGGGCGCTTTATGGCGAAAACGCTCGCTGACGAGCGGGTTGACGTGACGTGGATGCGCCTTGACCCGGCGCACCGCACCTCAACGGTGGTGGTCGATCTCGACGACCACGGCGAGCGCTCGTTTACCTTCATGGTGCGCCCGAGCGCCGATCTGTTTCTCGAGCCCGACGACCTGCCGACGTTCAGCGCCGGGGAGTGGCTGCACGTCTGCTCCATCGCCTTAAGCGCCGAGCCGAGCCGGACTGCGACGTTTCAGGCGATGGCCGCCATTCGTGAGGCAGGCGGTTACGTCAGCTTCGACCCCAATATTCGCCCGGACCTCTGGCCGGATGAGAACGCACTGCATGGCTGCCTGGAGCAGGCCCTGCAAAGCGCCGACGTGGTGAAACTTTCGGTAGAAGAGCTGGCCTTTTTCACCGGCAGCGCGGAAGTCAACGTTGGTCTGGAGGTGCTGATGCAGCGCTGCCCGGCGCGTCTGGTGCTGGTCACTCAGGGAAAAGCGGGCGTAACCGCGTGGCATGAAGGTACCGTAAAACACTACCCGGCAACGCCTGTGCAGTGCGTCGATACGACCGGTGCGGGCGATGCCTTTGTGGCGGGGCTGCTCTACGGGCTGGCCGCCGGACAGGACCTGACGCCGGTTATCGCGCTCGCCCAGCGCTGCGGCGCGCTGGCCACCACCGCCAAAGGGGCGATGACCGCGTTGCCCTGGCAGCACGACCTGTAATTTCTCCTCTCCTGGCCGCCACCCGGCGGCCTGAATTGTCGCCTCGATCACACTTACTAAATCGGTTTAGCAAAAAAGATTGCCGATCCAAAATTCACAGGTTTAGTATCAGCAACCTAAACCGGTTTAGCAATTTAGCACGTTTAATGACTTCTTTTAGGGATGCGACAAAATGTATAAAAAACGCAGACTTGCCGTGATGATAGGCATGCTGGCCGGAAGTACCTCTGTTTTTGCCCAGACGGATATGTCCAGTATTGAAGCGCGTCTTGCCGCGATGGAGCAGCGCCTTCAGGACGCGGAAACGCGCGCGCAGGTGGCCGAGAAGCGCGCCGCGGCAGCAGAGCAAAAAACGCAGCAGCTGGTTGCCGCTCAGCAGCAGGCGCAAACGACAACCCAGGAGGTGGCGCAGCGCACCACCGCGCTGGAGAAGAAGGCGGATCAGACCGGCGGGTTTGAGTTCCACGGCTATGCCCGCTCTGGCCTGCTGATGAACGATGCCGCCTCCAGCAGCAAAAGCGGTCCTTACCTGACCCCAGCCGGTGAAACCGGCGGTGCGGTGGGGCGTCTGGGTAACGAAGCCGACACCTACGTCGAGCTGAACCTGGAGCACAAGCAAACCCTGGATAACGGGGCGACCACGCGCTTCAAGGCGATGCTGGCCGACGGTCAGAGAACCTATAACGACTGGTCAGCCGATACCAGCGACCTCAATATTCGTCAGGCCTTCGCGGAGCTGGGCAACCTGCCTGATTTTACCGGCGCGCTGAAGGGCAGCACCTTCTGGGCGGGTAAACGCTTCGACCGCGACAACTTTGATATCCACTGGCTGGATTCCGACGTGGTGTTCCTGGCCGGTACCGGCGGCGGCGTTTACGACGTGAAGTGGAACGATTCGCTGCGCAGCAACTTCTCCATTTACGGCCGCAACTTCGGCAGCGTGGAGCAGACCGACAACAACGTTCAGAACTATATCCTCAGCATGAACCACTTCGCCGGCCCGTTCCAGCTGATGGTGAGCGGCCTGCGGGCGAAGGATAACGACGACCGTAAAGACACTAACGGCGATCTGATTAAAACGGATGCCGCCAATCATGGCGTTCATGCCCTGGTAGGCTTGCATAATGAGAGCTTCTACGGCCTGCGTGAAGGGACCGCCAAAACGGCGCTGCTGTATGGTCACGGGCTGGGTGCGGAGGTGAAAAGCATCGGCTCCGACGGCGCGCTGCTGTCTGAGGCGGATACCTGGCGCTTTGCAAGTTACGGTGTCACGCCGATCGGCGGTGGCTGGAGCGTTGCGCCCGCCGTTCTGGCACAGAGCAGTAAAGATCGCTACGTCAAGGGCGATAGCTATGAGTGGGTAACGCTCAACACCCGCCTGATCAAAGAGGTCACCCAGAATTTCGCGCTGGCGTTTGAGGGAAGCTACCAGTACATGGATTTAAACCCGGAGGGCTATAAGGACCGTAACGCCGTGAACGGCAGTTTCTACAAGCTGACCTTTGCGCCGACGTTAAAAGCGAGCAAAATCGGCGATTTCTTCAGCCGTCCTGAACTGCGCCTGTTTGCCACCTGGATGGACTGGAGCAGCAAACTGGATAATTACGCCAGCGATGATGCCTTTGGCAGCAGCGGCTTCAACGCCGGCGGGGAATGGAACTTTGGGGTCCAGATGGAAACCTGGTTTTAACCCATCACGCTCCCGCCAGGCGGGAGCGTTTCGCACATCATAAAAAGAAGTCAGGCAGAGGTATCTATGGATTTTAATCAAATCGCCCGCGAGCTTATTCCGCTGCTCGGTGGCAAGGAAAACATCGCCAGCGCGGCGCACTGCGCAACGCGTCTTCGTCTGGTGCTGGTTGATGACGCGCTGGCGGATCAGCAGGCCATCGGCAAGGTCGACGGCGTAAAAGGCTGCTTCCGTAACGCCGGGCAGATGCAGGTGATTTTTGGCACGGGCGTGGTCAACAAGGTGTACGCCGCATTTATTCAGGCGGCGGGGATTAGCGAATCCAGCAAATCGGAAGCCGCGGATCTGGCGGCACGGAAGCTGAATCCGTTCCAGCGCATTGCCCGCTTACTCTCCAACATCTTTGTGCCGATCATTCCCGCGATTGTGGCGTCCGGTCTGCTGATGGGCCTGCTCGGCATGGTGAAAACCTACGGCTGGGTCAATGCGGATAACGCCCTCTACATCATGCTGGACATGTGCAGCTCGGCGGCGTTTATCATTCTGCCTATTCTGATTGGCTTCACCGCCGCGCGCGAATTTGGCGGTAACCCGTACCTCGGCGCGACGCTGGGCGGCATTCTGACCCACCCGGCGCTGACCAACGCTTGGGGCGTGGCGTCGGGCTTCCACACCATGAACTTCTTCGGCCTTGAGATCGCGATGATTGGCTATCAGGGCACGGTATTCCCGGTGCTGCTGGCCGTCTGGTTCATGAGCATCGTGGAAAAAAACCTGCGCCGCGCGATCCCGGATGCGTTAGACCTGATCCTGACGCCGTTCCTCACCGTCGTCATCTCCGGCTTTATCGCCTTGCTGATTATCGGCCCGGCGGGGCGCGCTCTGGGGGACGGTATCTCCTTTATTCTGAGCACGCTGATCGCACACGCGGGCTGGCTCGCCGGTCTGCTGTTCGGCGGACTTTACTCGGTGATTGTGATCACCGGTATTCACCACAGCTTCCACGCGATTGAAGCCGGGCTGCTGGGGAATCCGTCGATTGGCGTTAACTTCCTGCTGCCGATCTGGGCCATGGCGAACGTAGCGCAGGGTGGCGCCTGTCTGGCGGTGTGGTTCAAAACCAAAGATGCCAAAATCAAAGCCATTACCCTGCCGTCGGCGTTCTCTGCAATGCTGGGCATCACCGAAGCGGCCATTTTTGGTATCAACCTGCGCTTCGTTAAGCCGTTTATCGCCGCGCTGATTGGCGGTGCGGTGGGCGGGGCCTGGGTGGTCTCCGTGCACGTGTACATGACCGCCGTCGGGCTGACCGCCATTCCTGGCATGGCCATCGTGCAGGCCAGCTCGCTGCTGAACTATATTATCGGCATGGTGATTGCCTTCGGCGTGGCGTTTACCGTCTCACTGCTGCTGAAATATAAAACGGACTCTGAATAATGACGTTACCTTCCCGCTGGCCTGCGATCCTGCAGGCCGTTATGACAGGTCAGCCGCGGGCGCTGGCGGACAGCCACTATCCGCAATGGCACGCCGCGCCGGTGACGGGGCTGATGAACGACCCGAACGGGTTTATCTGGTTTGCTGGCCGCTATCACCTGTTCTATCAGTGGAACCCGCTGGACTGCGAGCACCGCTTTAAGTGCTGGGGGCACTGGAGTTCTGCGGACCTGGTGCACTGGCAGCATGAGCCGCTGGCGCTGATGCCCGACGAGGCGTATGACCGCAACGGCTGCTACTCCGGTAGCGCCGTGAATAACGAGGGCGTACTGACCCTGTGCTACACCGGTAACGTCAAGTTCGATGACGGTAGCCGCACCGCCTGGCAGTGCCTGGCCGTGGAGCAGCCGGACGGGACCTTTACGAAGCTGGGGCCGGTGCTGGCGCTGCCGGAAGGCTACACCGGCCACGTGCGCGACCCGAAGGTGTGGCGGCACGACGGGGACTGGTACATGGTGCTCGGCGCGCAGGATGTGCAGAAGCGCGGCAAGGTGCTGCTCTTTAAATCAGCCGATTTGCACGCCTGGACATCCTGCGGGGAGATCGCCGGTCACGGGGTTAACGGCCTGTCGGACGCGGGCTATATGTGGGAGTGTCCGGACCTGTTTGCCCTCGACGGGACGCACGTCCTGATCTGCTGCCCGCAGGGGCTGGCGCCCGAGCCGCATCGCTACCTTAACACCTATCCGGCTACCTGGATGAGCGGGGCGTTTGACTATACAAGTGCCGCATTCGATCACGGCGAGCTGCACGAGCTGGACGCGGGCTTTGAATTCTACGCCCCGCAAACCACGCTGGCGGAAGATGGACGCCGCATTCTGATCGGCTGGATGGGCGTACCGGACGGGGAAGAGATGCTTCAGCCCACGCGGGCGCACGGCTGGATGCACCAGATGACCTGCCCGCGAGAATTGCGCTATCGCGACGGCAGGCTCTGGCAGACCCCGGCGCGCGAGCTGGCGGCGCTGCGTGAAGATGAGCAGCACTGGCAGGGGCGCGCCAGCGACGCGCCCGAACTGGACGCGACGCGCCTAGAGTTTGAGCTGAGCGCATCGCAGGTGAATGTCGATTTTGCCGGCGCGCTGCGCATCACGCTCGATGAGCAGGGCGTGCGCCTGGAGCGCGCGAGCCTGAAAACCGGTGAAACATTGGCCCGCTACTGGCAGGGAGACGTCCGTCATTTGCGCGTCCTGTGCGACCGCTCCAGCGTCGAAATCTTCATTAACCATGGCGAAGGGGTAATGAGCAGCCGCTATTTTCCTGACCATCCGGCCCGGGTGCGATTCGAAGGTGCGTCCGATATCACATTACGCTACTGGTCGCTGCGCGCCTGCATGATAGAATGAGGGTTTTGGCAGCCGGATCTAAGTCGTTGTGAGAAAAACAAAACGCGTCACCATTAAAGACATCGCGGAGCTGGCGGGGGTGTCAAAAGCCACCGCCAGCCTGGTCCTGAACGGCCGCAGCAAAGAGCTTCGCGTGGCGGAAGAGACGCGCGAGCGCGTGCTGGCAATTGCAAAAGAGCACCACTATCAGCCCAGCATTCACGCCCGGTCGCTGCGCGATAACCGCAGCCACACCATTGGTCTGGTGGTCCCGGAGATCACCAACTACGGTTTTGCCGTCTTTTCTCACGAGCTGGAAACGCTGTGCCGCGAGGCGGGCGTGCAGCTGCTGATCTCCTGCAGCGATGAAAACCCGGGGCAGGAGACGGTGGTGGTGAACAACATGGTGGCGCGTCAGGTGGACGGGCTGATTGTGGCCTCCAGCATGCTCAACGACGCGGACTACCATAAGCTGAGCGAGCAGCTGCCGGTGGTTCTGTTTGACCGTCATATCAACGACAGCGCGCTGCCGCTGGTGATCACCGATTCCATCACCCCGACGACCGAACTGGTGGCGGATATTGCGCGCCAGCATCCGGATGAATTCTACTTCCTCGGCGGCCAGCCCCGTTTATCCCCGACGCGCGATCGTCTTGAAGGCTTTAAGCAAGGGCTGCGTGATGCCGGCGTGGCGCTGCGCCCCGAGTGGATCATTCACGGCAACTATCACCCGAGCTCCGGTTACGAGATGTTTGCTGAACTCTGCGCCCGCCTGGGGCGTCCGCCGAAAGCGCTCTTCGCCGCCGCCTGCGGGTTGCTGGAAGGGGTGCTGCGCTATATGGGCCAGCATAACCTGCTGCAAAGCGATATCAGGTTAGCCAGTTTTGACGATCACTATCTCTACGATTCGCTGACGATCCCGGTGGATACCATCCGCCAGGATAACCGACAGCTGGCGTGGCACTGCTTTGATTTGATTAGGGAAGGTGCGAATAAGTCCGAGATGTGAGATCATCGTGTTGTAACCTGAACCCAGAATGAGTAACCGGATGAGCCAGCAACTGACTTTTGCCGACAGTGAGTTTTCCAGTAAACGCCGCCAGACCCG
>NZ_JBMKHT010000063.1:0-18375 GCF_049238165.1 Enterobacter cloacae complex sp. IR5422
GGCCAAAATCAGCCACGAAGAGACGATTTTGGGCTGAAAATTGGAAAATTGAGCCACAGGACGTCGATAAAGGACGGTTTGGGGCGTCATATCGGGAGCTGCGGACCACTTAATCGCAACTTCCTTAGGTTTACTCAACCGAATGGCACCGCAGCTTTCGGTGTTTGTCATTGGTTTTCCGCTGACGCTGACGGTCGGAATTTTATTAATGTCATTACTGATGCCACTTATCGCTCCCTTCTGTGAACATTTATTCGGCGAGATATTCAACCTGTTAGCGGATATTGTCAGCGAACTGCCACGTAAATAATAGCCCGCACTGTTGTTACTGTCTTTCTGAGGATATTCCTAAAATAAAACGCGAAAAACATCTTCCAGGATATATCTGACGCGGTTTAATTGTTTCTAACCACCTCACAATACTTAATATTTACTTTACTTTAAGAAGATTCCTGGCAAATTATACGTAACTTTACGGGATAGTGAGTCCGCCTGAAAGTCTTTGTCATGCTCACAGGTTTATTATTTTTTTCCATCCCGTATGGCTGTTTTGAGCTCTCAGGCAGATGGTGAATTATCGTTACGCATTGAGTGAGGGTATGCCATGTCAACGATCATTATGGATTTATGCAGCTACACCCGGCTAGGGTTAACCGGGTACCTGGCAAGCAGAGGGGTAAGAAAGAGAGACATCAACGATGCACACACCGTTGACGAACTCGCAGCCGCTTGTGACGAACTAAAACCAGGCGTGGTGTTTATTAATGAGGACTGTTTCATTCACGATCCAGCCAACAGTCAGCACATTAAGCAAATCATTAATCAGCATCCAAAAACCCTGTTTATTGTTTTTATGGCGATCGCGAATATCCATTTCGATGAGTATTTGTTGGTCCGTAAAAATTTATTGATCAGTTCTAAATCGATTAAACCCGAGTCGCTGGATGACATTTTGGGTGATTATTTGAATAAAGAAGTTAAAAATGTAGGAGCGGTTAACTTACCCACCCTATCATTAAGCAGGACTGAATCAAGTATGCTGCGAATGTGGATGGCGGGACAAGGAACTATTCAGATCTCCGACCAGATGAATATTAAAGCGAAAACCGTTTCATCACACAAAGGAAATATTAAACGGAAAATTAAAACGCATAATAAGCAAGTGATCTACCACGTGGTACGCCTGACCGATAATGTGACGAACGGGATTTTCGTCAACATGCGTTAGTCGCTTAAGAAAAGACCCTGTGCACCCTACCTTTGATCTCTGGCCTGGCCAGAGATTTTTGCTTTTACAGCGGGTGTCGGGCACGCAATGTGCTACCCGACGCCGTGCTAGTCTGCTTTCTCTACAAAAATCCCGTCCGGATGCCCCAGTTCGTTAAAAAACCAAATGCCGAGCGGGTAGTCTTCCAGTGATACCAGGTACATTGTACCTTCGCTAAACTCTTCAATTGCCAGCACCACACCCGGGCGGCGCGGCCCACCGTCCGTTTTAACGGTTACCCGATCGTTGACCTTCATACATTCCTCCTCTGGTTTTGAGCCAGTGTAGAACAAAACGCAAAAACGCACATCGCCGCCCGGCGTGAATGGCGTTTTTATGCACAGGCTATACTTAACCCTGGACACGTTTGCAGGTTGAAAGAGGAGTCCCGCAATGAAGACCGATAAAGAGTACAGCGATACCATCAAGCGCGAAGTCGAGGTGGATGTCGATGCCCTGCTGGCCGCCATCAATGAGATCAGCGAGTCAGAAGTCCGCCGCTCGGACGACAATTCGGACCGCGTCATTGTCAACGGAAGGGATTATCACACCTATCGCGAGCTGGCCGAGGCCTTCGAGCTCGATATTCATGACTTTAGCGTGTCGGAAGCCAATCGTTAGGGCGAAAAAAATCCCGGTCATGGGGATGACCGGGATCAAAACTTGCTTATGCAAGAAGCACTTGAAAATTCGTTACACCAGGAAATCTGATGTACATGCCACACTATCCCCAACGAATTTGTCTGACAAGCATATATTCTTAGGATGAATATAATATTTTTAACATAATGCTTTTGGTTATGAGCAATAACATACGCCGAATGCGGGTTTGCCAGGGAATACTCTCATTTCTCCGGTTAACAATTCGGATATTTTTTAGGAATTTTCTTAGAGCGAAACGCATCCGTCACCGGGAGTCACTATGCCTTCACTGCGGGATACCTTGCTGATTTTTTCCGACCTGGATGGCTCGTTGCTGGATATTCATACCTATGACTGGCAACCCGCCATGCCCTGGCTGGACAGGCTGCAGGATAACCAGATTCCGATCATTCTCTGCAGCAGCAAAACCGCGGCAGAGATGCTGGATATTCAGCAGGATCTGGGGCTGGAAGGCCTGCCGTTTATTGCCGAGAACGGCGCGGTGATTCAGCCTGACGTGCGCTGGGACAATATCCAGCGTCAGATTAGAGGGATGACGCACCGGGATATTCGTCCGCGGATCGAGCAGATTCGCCTGCAGACAGGCTTTAAATTCACCACCTTTGACGATGTGGATGAGCACGTTATTAGCGAGTGGACCGGATTGACGCGCTACCGTTCGACGCTTGCCCGCAAGCACGAAGCCTCCGTCACGCTGATCTGGCGCGATACCGACGAGAACTTGCTTCAGTTTGAAGAGGAACTGGCGCACAGCGGCCTGCAATGCCTGCAGGGGGCGCGCTTCTGGCATATTCTGGACGCCCGCTGCGGTAAAGACGTGGCGTTTAACTGGCTGATTGAACGGTATCGCGAGCAGGAAGACATTGAACCCACCACGCTAGGGCTCGGCGACGGTCCCAACGATGCGCCGCTGCTCGACAGCATGGACTTCGCGGTGGTGATCAAGGGGATTAACCGCCAGGGCATCACGCTACGGGACGATAACCCCGCGCGGGTCTATCACACCCAACAGCCCGGGCCTGCGGGCTGGCAGGAGGGGCTGGATCATTTCCTGTCCTGATCCCGCCACACGACCCGGTTACGCCCGCTCTGCTTGGCCTGATACAGCCGGGCGTCCGCCACGGACTGCAGCTGTTCAAAATCGTAATTGCCCGTTTCATCCGCGCTGCTGACGCCCAGTGACGCGCTGATGCGCAGGGTTGTGCTCTTCTTCACCAGGATCTCCTTACTGTTGATTCGGCAACGAATGCGTTCGGCGACGCCTCTCGCCTCCTCCAGACCAAGACCGGGAAGGACCACACAAAACTCTTCGCCACCGACGCGTCCGGCCACGTCATTCTTGCGTAACGCGCTGGCAATCACGCCTGCCGTATGGGAAAGCACCTTATCACCGGCCTGATGGCCGAAACGGTCGTTGATGTTTTTAAAATAGTCGAGATCGATCTGAATCACCGAGAACGGCAGCGACTGCTGACGACAGGTTTCCGCCAGCAATTTTGCGCGGTCGAACAGCGCGCCGCGATTATTCAATCGGGTCAGCGGATCGTGCCAGGCCTGCCACTGGAGCGAGTGCTGAAGCGTATACATGTTACTCACCATCCGACGGATCACCAGCCACGAGATCAACAGCATAGCGGTAAAGAGCGCCCACAGCAGCGCCAGCACAATGCTGATACTGCCGAAGTCGTCCTGCACCCCTTCGTGCAGGGTGTGGATCCGCAGGACGACGCCATCGAAGTGATCGAGCCGTTCCCAGGTGATAAACCGGCTCCCGAGGCGGATACCGCCGCCGGTATCATGTTCAATCGCCTGGGCAATCTGCGCCGTTTCGCGTTCGTCAAACTGGTTAACCGGACTTCCCGCGTGGGCCGAGGTGGCAATCATATTAAGCCGGGTATCGTACAGCTGATACTCCCCCTCCGTCCGGTCTTCCGTCGCGTCGGTCAGCAAACGCTGCATCGTGTCTAATGTAAAATCCATCGCCACGACGCCGTACCAGTAATGATCGAAATAGATGGGAACGCTGGCGGTGATCGTGCGTTCATCCCCGGTCCAGGATGAAGGCGTGGAGATAAACCAGCGCACGGCGCGAGCGCGGTTGTTACGCTCTGACTGCTGGGTAAACCAGGACTGCGTGACCAGATTATAATAGCGGGCGGTAATATCACCCGCCCGATCCGGCGTATCCGTGGAAAGGAAAAATCCGGCGCGGGAGACGTAGATCACCCGCGCTTCCGTTTGCGCTCTCGATGACGCCAGCCTGAGCAGATACCCCACTTCGAGCGCGGCAGAAATTTCATGACTGATGCGCTCAGCGTCCCGGTTCAGAAGCGTGGTTTTATCCACGAACGCATCCGAGACCCCGTTGATGGGAAGGGTGCGCTTTTTATCAACGGCGAGCTGCCAGGTGGGGAGCATGCGGACGGTGTTAAAGCGTGACACCGCATCCTGTAGGACATCAAAGGCCAGCGGCGTCTCGATTGCATCATGCATGCCCTGGCGAAATAACAGCATCCTGTCGACGCTGTTCTGTAACTGCCTGTCCAGCGAACTGGCCACCGTATCCAGATGGTTGCGCTGGCTGGAGATGTACGCCTCTTCCAGCACCACCACCTCACGCCAGGTCAGGAGCGTGGAAAACACCAGAACGATCAGAAAACAGAGATTAACAATCCGCCCCGGATTGCTACGCTTATGCAGCCATTGCAAAAAAGTTTGTCTTACAACAAAGGTATCGCGCTGCACACACACTCCCTGATTACTGCTCTATACCCGAAACCTGAGATAAAAACGCCCGGCAAAGCCGGGCGTTATGTGATTAAGCCTTGTCCCGTTTGTGCTGCCCGTCCCCCGGCTGAAGCTCATCTTCACGGAATGCTTCCCGCTTGATGCTATAGCCATCGTGCCACCGGCATTCCACCATTCCGCTGGAATACCCGGTGACGATCATACGTGGGCCGCCCTTTTTAGGCTTAACTTCATCACTGACCAAAAAGACCATACCTGCCTCCTGTATCAGGGTGAAACTGTTTCAATTTAGACGAGGAATGGTCTTTTTGCATCCTGCCGACGGTAACAATTAGTGCGACGTGCCGCGAATTTTCTCAACCAGCTTCACCGCCGCAACGACGATAGCGCCAATGATAAAGCCCAGCACCAGGTTCAGCAGCGTGGGCAGAATCGCCGCGATAACGGCCCCCTGCGTGGAGGAGAAATGTTCGATGGCATGGTGCAGCGGCGCGATGCCGTGAACCACAATTCCGCCGCCTACGAGGAACATCGCCAGCGTGCCCACCACCGACAAGCTCTTCATCAGCCAGGGCGCCAGCACCAGCAGGCTTTTGCCGATGCCTCTTGCCACCGCGCTCGACTTTTCTTCCAGCCAGTAGCCAATATCGTCCAGCTTGACGATCAGTCCCACCAGACCGTACACGCCCACGGTGACCAGAATCGCGATGCCGGAGAGGATCAGGACCTGGTTCAGAAGCGGCGCGTCAGAGACAATGCCCAGCGTAATCGCGACGATTTCCGCAGACAGGATAAAGTCGGTCCGAATAGCGCCTTTGACCTTATCGCGCTCGAAGGTTTTCGGATCCTGCGCGGCCAGCGCTTCAAGACGCTGCTGGCGCACCTCCGGCGTATCGCTCTGCTTGCGCGCGCTAAAGGAGTGCAGCACCTTCTCCACGCCCTCGAAGCAGAGAAATGCCCCACCGATCATCAGTAACGGCGTGATGGCCCAGGGGATAAAGGCGCTGATCAGCAGCGCCAGCGGCACCAGGATCACCTTATTCAGGAAGGAACCTTTCGCCACGCCCCACACCACCGGCAGTTCACGGTTTGCCCTCACCCCACTCACCTGCTGCGCGTTAAGCGATAAATCATCGCCCAGCACGCCTGCGGTTTTCTTCGCCGCCAGTTTCCCCATCACTGAAATGTCGTCCAGTAGGGTGGCTATATCATCCAGCAATGTTAATAAGCTACTTCCTGCCAAAATCTTAATCCTTCATTTTTTGGTAATTAAGTGAATAGTATGGAGCAAAAGCGCAAACCCGGAAACAGGCACCTTACGTCAACAAAAAATTCACATCAGCTACACAATTAAAGGGCTCGCCAGCGCGATAGTTTTCGCGTTTACTATCAGCGACCTTTTTATTTCGACGTGAGGGATTATGCGTTTCCGGCAATTGCTACCGCTCATCGGGGCACTCTTTTCGCTGTACATCATCTGGGGCTCAACCTACTTTGTCATTCGCATCGGCGTGGAAAGCTGGCCGCCGCTGATGATGGCGGGTATCCGCTTCCTTTCGGCGGGTATCCTGCTGCTGGCCTTCCTGATGCTGCGCGGGCATAAGCTTCCCCCGCTGCGCCCGATGCTGAATGCCGCCCTGATCGGCCTGCTGCTGCTGGCAGTGGGGAACGGGTTTGTGACGATTGCCGAGCACCAGAACGTCCCGTCCGGGATCGCCGCCGTGGTCGTTGCCACCGTACCGCTGTTTACCCTCTGCTTCAGCCGTCTTTTCGGCATCCGCACCCGCAAGCTGGAATGGCTGGGGATTGGGATTGGGCTGGCCGGCATTGTTCTGCTCAACAGCGGCGGCAACCTGAGCGGGAATCCGTGGGGCGCGGTCATTATCCTGATCGGCTCGATGAGCTGGGCGTTCGGCTCCGTCTACGGGTCGCGTATCGAACTGCCGACCGGCATGATGGCCGGTGCGATTGAGATGCTCGCCGCGGGGATTGTCCTGCTGCTGGCCTCCGCGCTGACGGGCGAAACGCTGACCGCGCTGCCGGACCTGTCGGGCTTTCTCGCGGTAGGCTACCTGGCGCTGTTTGGCTCTATCATCGCCATTAACGCCTATATGTTCCTGATCCGCAACGTCTCACCGGCGGTCGCCACCAGCTACGCCTACGTTAACCCGGTCGTGGCCGTGCTGCTCGGGACAGGACTGGGAGGAGAAACGCTCTCGCCTGTGGAATGGATTGCTTTAGGGATCATCGTGTTTGCCGTCGTGCTGGTCACGCTGGGCAAATATCTGCTGCCGGCAAAACCGGTGGTCACGCCTTGTGAGGTGGAGAAACCGTAAGCAGGTGAATACCCTGCGTGTCGATCTGCGCGGTCTGACCGCCGCCGCAGATCCACTCTTCCAGCCGTTCGCGCAGATCGGTATCGTCCAGCTTTAGTCTGCCTCTCAGCGCACACTCCCAGACGATCAGCACCCGCCAGCCCTGCGCAATCAGCGCGGTGAGATCCCGATTGTCGCGCTCGACGTTTTTACCAATCTTATCCAGCCAGAAATCGGTGCGCGTCGCGGGGACTTTAAACAGGTAGCAGTCGTGATGGTGCCAGAAGCAGCCGTGAGTAAAGATGATGCACTGCCAGGCGTCGAGGACGAAATCGGGACGACCCGCCAGCGCGGGATCCTGCACGCGAAAGTCAAACCCTGCCTGCGTCAGCAGCGCGGCCAGGCGCTTTTCAATGGCGGTGTCACGCGTGCCGATGGCACGCATGTTTTTACTGCGCGTGGCCTTATCGTGAACGTCCGTCATTGACGGCCTCACTCTGGCGTAGCGCCACCGCCTGTCTGATGCGCGGAGCCAGCAGTTTTGCGACAGCCGCAAACGCGGGAACGACGACCGAGTTACCAAACTGGCGGTACGCCTGGGTGTCTGAAACCGGAATGCGGAAACCGTAGCCTTGCGGCGTTTCAAAGCCCATCAACCGGGCGCATTCCCGCGGCGTTAAGCGCCGTGGGCGATGACGCTGGTTGTGCGGATCGTCGAAATCTTTTTCACCCAGCGCTTTGTCCCAGCCTCTGTCGATCAGGATTTCCGCGCCGTCTTTATAGTAGCGAGCAGACAGCGTACGGGTGACGCTGTGCGGATCGTTCGGGTTGACCATCCCAAAACCGAAGCCGTTGCCTTTCGCCTGATGCTTCTTGGCATAGCGGTAGAGGTATTTCCACAGCACCGGGGTCAGGATAAATTTCGCGTCGACGACCGGTTCCAGCAGGTCGGCCACGGTAGGACGGCGCTCGGGATACAGAGAAGGAATATCCCGCAGGGTGAAATCCCCCTTCAGATTGAGATCGCGGCGGAAACCCACCAGCACGATACGTTCGCGATGCTGGGGCAGGAAATGTTTCCCATCAATGATTTTAGGATCGTCCGCGCCCATGTCCTCTGAATCGGCCACGTCATAACCCAGCTCATCCAGCGTTTGCATGATAATGCGGAAGGTTTTCCCGCCGTCGTGGCTTTTTAAGTTTTTGACGTTTTCCAGTACAAAAATGGCTGGACGACGGGCGTCAATAATGCGCGCCACGTCAAAAAACAGCGTTCCCTGCGTATCGCAGGCGAAACCGTGGGCGCGTCCGAGGGCATTCTTCTTGGAGACGCCGGCCAGCGAAAAAGGCTGGCACGGGAAGCCGGCCAGCAGCACGTCATGCGCGGGGATCGTCTGACGAATATGCTCGGCGGCCTGCTCATCGCTCACGCCGCTTTTATGGCTCAGGGTGACATCGCGAATATCGGCGTTGAAATGATGCTCGTGCGGGTCGCAGTACCAGTTGGCCTTATAGGTCCGCACGGCGTGCTTGTTCCACTCGCTGGTAAATACGCACTGTCCGCCGATAGCTTCAAAACCGTGCCGAATACCGCCGATACCGGCAAACAGATCGATAAACCGGAAGGCATAGTTCGGGTGCGCGGCAGAAGGTCGCGGAAGCAGGTTTTGCAGATAACGAAACTCGCCTTCACTCAGGCGACGCCCTGCTCGCTCGCTGGTCAGCAGACGTTTAAGGATCGCCGGGCTCCAGTGGCTTTCGCCGTGCGCCACCAGCAGACTGGCCAGCGTTTTAGCATCATAGATATCCAACAGCTGGCGCAGTAAGGCCTGCACCGTTGCCGTTGATTTCTCAGCCTGCGCGGGCGCGGGCTCTTTCACTGCTCGATTTTCCTGCATTCTTTTAACCGGAGAGTAAAGACTGGGAACAGATTACCACAGTTCAGTTGCGCAAACTGCGACGGAAGCGGCTCAGCACCTCGCTATCCAGCCCGAGGCAGTCGCCGTGTAATTCGGCGCTGAGTTTCGCCATAAACTGGATCAGGAAATCGGCATTGTGACGTGCCAGTTCGCGGCCCATTTCCGTCTGCATTGTATCAGGCAAACGCAGCAGCTTGGTCTGAAAATGGTCGAGGGCAAATGCCCTATCGTCGAGGGATCGCGCATCGGCAAAGGGATCGTCCGCGTCAAATAGCGGCACGCCCAGCGCGCCCGAGACGGCAAAAACGCGCGCCAGGCCGATAGCACCTAACGCTTCCAGCCGGTCAGCGTCCTGCACTATTTTGGCTTCCATACTCTGCGGCGCGATTTCGGCGCTAAAGCTGTGCGCCTCAATCGCGTGCGCGACGGCGGCAATATGCTCTGGCGGAAAGTCCGGAAAGTCGCGGCGCAGAATGTCGCTCGTCTTACGCGCGGCGAGCCTTGACGATTGACTGCGTTCGGGATGATTTTTCGGCAGGCTGACAATATCGTGAAAATAGCATGCGGCCAGAATCACCCGCGGCTCGACCGTGTGGTGAACCATGATTTTTTGCGCCGTCATCCAGACCCGTCGAAAATGCGAAATATCATGTGCGGTATCGTCGTTCTGATGAAATTCCTTGAGCCAGCGCTCAAAGCCATGCTGCCACCGGGCCAGTTCCATCGTCATGTCCTGTTGTTAAAAAGAGGATGAATTATAACATAGCCAAATTAAATAAATTAAAAAATAGAAATGCGAAATATTTAATAATAATTACACCTTATAAATTCAATTAATTAATTCACTGGAAAAATAAAGAGATTTATAGAAATAATTTGAAATATTTCATCGAATTTTATTACATTTATTTTTGAAACTAAATCACATCTCCTGGAATAGTATCAACCCTGTAATTACGGAGGGTAATTACATATATTCATATAAATTATCTTTAAAGGGAATATATAATGAAAAGAAAAGTTCTGGCAATTCTTGTACCCGCGTTATTAATGGCAGGCGCAGCAAATGCGGCTGAAATGTACAACAAAGACGGCAACAAAGTTGACCTGTACGGCAAGGTCGACGCGCGTCATACCTTCTCTGACAACCCTGGCGACGATGGCGATGAAACCTATGTACAGATTGGTTTCAAAGGCGAAACCCAGATCACTAACGACCTGACCGGTTACGGCCAGTGGGAATATAAAACCTACGCTAACGATACCGAAGGCGCGGGTGATAAATCCTTTAACCGTCTGGCATACGCTGGCCTGAAATTTGGCGAATACGGTTCATTTGATTATGGCCGTAATTACGGCGTCGTGTACGACGTTGAAGCGTGGACCGATATGCTGCCTGTATTTGGCGGTGATTCCTACACCTGGACTGATAACTTTATGACTGGCCGTGCTAACGGTCTGGCTACCTACCGTAATAGTGATTTCTTCGGTCTGGTTGAGGGTCTGAATATCGCGCTGCAGTATCAGGGCGCAAATGAAGATCAGTTTGCTCAAGAAGACCAGGAAGGCACGAAAAATGGTCATAAAGATGTACGCTTCCAGAACGGTGACGGCTTCGGTATGTCTACCTCCTATGACTTCTCTGGCGATCTCTCCGGTCTGAGCCTGGGGGCGGCGTATTCCTCTTCTGACCGTACTAACAAACAGGAAGCGGCAGGCCAATACAGCGCGCATTATGCGAGCGGTAAAACAGCTGAAGCGTGGACTCTCGGCGCGAAATACGACGCCAATAACGTCTATCTGGCGATGATGTACGCTGAAACCCGCAACATGACGCCTTATGGTGATTATGGTATCGCGGATCAGACTCAGAACTTCGAAGCGGTTGCACAGTACCAGTTCGACTTCGGCCTGCGTCCATCCCTGGCATGGGTTTACTCTAAGGGCAAGGACATGACCTATCCAGGCAACGCCAGTAACCCTCAGGGTCAGCATGGAGACATGGACCTGGTTAACTACATCGACCTGGGTATGACCTACAGCTTCAATAAGAACTTCTCTACCTATGTTGACTACAAAATCAACATGCTGGACAACGATGAAAGCTTCTACGAAGCCAACGGTATTTCCACCGACGACATCGTTGGTGTGGGCATGACCTACCAGTTCTAACCTCTAAAATATCAAAGGCCGCATCTGCGGCCTTTTTTATTTCTTAACGGTACGTATTACGGCGCTTCCTGCAGCGCCACGCGGATAAACCCGTTATTCTGCACCAGCAGCTCATGAGCTTTCCACGCATCCAGCCCTGTCAGCACCATCAATACCGCTGTTTTACAGTGATGGTTACAGCTCTCCAGCGCCGCTTTTGCCTCCGCCCGGGAGCATCCCCCCGCTTCCATTACAATGGCGATTTGACGTTCGGCCCATTTGGTGTTGCTTGCCTCAAGATCCACCCGCAGGTTGCTGTATACGCGCCCGGTTCGAACGGCCAGCCCGGTAGCGATCATCGAGAGGATCATTTTTTGCGCGATCCCCGCTTTGGTGTTGAGGTAGCCGGCCACCACATCGGCACCCAGTTCGGGGGCTATAACCATACTCGCCAGCTGCGCGGCTTCACTTTGCGCATCACCGGTAATCACGGCGACCGGCGAACCCAGCGACCATGCATGCCGCAATCGCTCCCCAGACCCACGGCGTTTTTCCGCTGACGGTCACGGCCAGCATCATATCGTGTTCACCAAATTTAATGGCCTGCAGGTCGGAAACGCCGCGCTCGTAGCTCCCTTCCCCCTCTTGTGCCGTTACGGCCATCACAGGGGTTTTGCCCGGCGCATAGTCATCGGCAACCTGTTGCGCGACGCGGCCAGACGGCCCCGCCCCGACAATGACCAGGCGACCACCGTGATTGAGGGTCGCGGCAGCGTTATCCACCGCACGGGCAATCGTCTGTAAACAAGGGGTGATAGCAGCAGAAATGAGTGCATCATCCTGGTGAATGACTTTCAGCATGTCCAGCGTGGACAATCTATCGATATTCATCGTGCTGGCGTGCCGTCTTTCCTTGACCGAACCGGTAAGCATAATGCTCATAAACAGCCTCCTTATTATGAGTACCCACACACTATAAAGTGTTTTATATAGATGACCTGCGAGGAGGGTCACGAAAAGAGGACCAAATCCACGCTTTTACATGGCTTTAAGAAAAGTGCGTCATCGGCGATAATTACCCTCTTACTTAATCATCGCGGAGTATTGATGAGCGATTTGCAGCCTTTCCTTCCGACGCGCAAGCGCCCCATGAAACTCAATACGCTGGTCACGCTGATGGTGTGCGCGATTATCGGTTCAGTTCTGCTGGTGGTTTTTGCGCTCTATTCGGTGCAGATCACCCGCGCAACGCGCGATGATGTCAAAGACACCGCGCTCGGCATTGCCCGCACCCTCGCCGACAGCCCCGAGATCCAGCGCGGCCTCATGCAGGCACCGCAGGAGAACATTATTCAGCCCATCGCCCAGGCGGTGACGAAGCGAAACGATCTGCTGTTCACCGTGGTCACTGATATGCGCGGGATCCGCTACTCTCACCCGAATGAGGCGCTGCTGGGGCTACATTTTATCGGTGACGATTTAACCCCCGCGCTGGAAGGCAAAGAGAACGTATCGGTTAACCGGGGCGCGCTCGCCGAAGCGCTGCGCGTTTTTACACCCGTCTACGACGCGCAGCACGAGCAGATTGGCGTGGTGGTCGTCGGAATCTCCCTCAATAAGGTTGAAGAGCAGATCGCTCGCGGGCGGCTCAACGCCGTCTGGACCATTTTGTTCAGTATTTTTATGAGTTCTATGACGATTTGGGGTCTGGTGCGGGTTTTGAAGCGCATTCTGTTCGGGCTCGAACCCTACGAAATCTCCGCCCTGTTCGAACAGCGCCAGGCGATGCTGCAGTCGCTTCGCGAGGGTGTTCTGGCCGTTGATATACACGGGCGCGTGACGATGATTAATCAGACCGCCAGAGAAATATTGCTTCTCCCCTCCGGCAAGCAGACCGAAAACACCAGCGCGCCCCTGCTGGCCAGCCTGCGTGACGTTTCGAAGACTGGCGTCGCACGCCAGGATCAGGAGATCAGCTGCAACGGTCGGCTATTGCTGTGCAACATGGTCCCCGTGAAAAGTCAGGATCGGGTGATCGGCGCCATCACCACCTTCCGTGATAAAACGGAAGTCAGCCAGCTGATGCAGCGTCTGGACGGCATGGTTAACTACGTTGATGCCCTGCGCGCCCACACCCACGAGTTTATGAATAAACTGCATGTGATACTCGGCCTGCTGAATATTAAGCGCTACGACAAGCTGGAAGAGTACATTCTCCAGACGGCACATCATTACCAGACGGATATCGGTACGATACAGAGCAAGGTAAAATCCCCGGTGGTTGCCGGGTTCCTGCTGGGTAAAATCAACCGGGCGAAAGAAGCGGGCGTCACCCTGACGCTGGCGGATGAAAGCCAGATACCGGATACCGCAAGTGAAGAGCAGGTCGCGGTGCTGATCACCGCGCTGGGCAATCTCATTGAAAACGCGCTCGACGCGATGGAAGGACAGCAGGAGGGCGAGATCGGCCTGCTGCTGCATTATCAGAATGGCTGGCTCAGCTGTGAAGTCAGCGACGATGGCCCCGGCATTGATCCCACTCAGCTGGAGTCTATTTTTACAAAGGGCTTCTCAACAAAAGGTGAAAACCGCGGCGTTGGGCTGTTCCTTGCTCGCCAGCAGATTCAGAACCTTGGCGGCGATATCTCCGTCGAGTCTGAGCCCGGCGTATTTACCCAATTTTTTGTTCACATCCCCTGGGATAGCGAGAGGAAAATCGCGTGATAAATGTGTTAATTGTCGATGATGACGCCATGGTAGCCGACCTCAACCGTCTGTATGTCAACCGTGTTGAAGGCTTTAGCTGCTGCGGCGTCGCCTCCACGCTAAGCCAGGCCGAGGCCATCATTAATAACCCCAGCCAGCCCGTCGATCTGGTGCTGCTGGATGTCTATATGCAGCAGGATAACGGGCTGGATCTGCTGCCCGTGATTCGCGCATCCGGCCGCCCAATCGACGTGATCATGATCTCCTCAGCCGCCGACGCCGCGACGATCCAGACCTCCATCCATTACGGCGTGGTGGATTATCTGATAAAGCCGTTCCAGTTCCCGCGCTTTGAAGAGGCGCTGAACGGCTGGAAGGCCAAGCACAGCCTGATGGGGTCGCACCAGTATTACGAGCAGGCGGACGTCGACCGGCTGATCCACGGCGGGGCGCCGGAACTGGCGGACAGCAAAAAGCTGCCGAAAGGGTTAACGCCGCAAACGCTGCGCACGATTTGCCAGTGGATTGACGCTCACCCGGAGACGGAGTTTTCCACCGACGATCTGGCAAACGCGGTCAATATTTCCCGCGTGTCCTGCCGCAAATACCTGATCTGGCTGGCGCAAATCAATATTCTGTTCACCAGCATTCACTACGGCGCCACCGGGCGTCCGGTGTATCGCTACCGTCTCCAGCCGGAGCAAACGGGCCTGCTCAAGCAATACTGTCAGTAACGCGGTAGGTATCATCCAGCAGGGTAAAGCGGAAGTGGTGTGCTGAAGAGAACACCACTTCTTTTGTTTTGGTCACAAAGATGGCCTCAATGTCGGGGCGCGCACGCAGCGCGGCACAGCCCTTCTCCACGCCCATGCCGTACATCAGCGTGGTCCAGATATCGCCGTCGATGGAATCTTTCGAAATGATGGTCACGCTGTCCAGTTCGTTGTCCAGCGGATATCCGGTGCGCGGATCGAGGATATGGTGATAGCGTTTGCCGTCTTGTTCAAAATAGCGCTCGTACGTTCCCGACGTGACGACGGACACGTTCTCAACGATCATCGTGCCGATCAGCGCATCTCCGGCGAACGGTTTTTTCAGCCCGACGCTCCAGCCCCCTTCCGGCGAGCCTAACGTCTGAATGTTGCCGCCGAGGTTAATCAGCCCCAGCTCCGCGCCCTCTTTATGCAGGTAATCCCGCACCCGGTCGGCGATATAGCCTTTGGCAATCGCCCCCAGATCGATCTCCATCCCCGCTCTGGTCAGAAACACGCTGCTGCTGGCTTCATCAAGGAGAACATCCTCGGGCCGGGTTATCGCCAGCAGCGAGGCGATTTCATCGGCAGGCGGAACGCTGTCCCCCTGAAAGCCAATCTTCCAGCGCTTCACCAGCGGACCGATCGCCAGATTAAAGGCGCTGTCCTTGAGCAAGCTTGCCGCTTTTGCACAGCGGATCAGATTAAACACCGGCCGACTGACGGTGACCGGATGCTGCCCCGCCGCATGGTTAATGTCCATCACCTGCGAGTGCGCGCGGTTAACGGTGAGCAGATCTTCGTACTGTTTGATCAGACGAAACACGCGGGACGCGAGGGCTTCGTCATGGGAGAAGAGTTTCAGGAGGATGGGCGAGCCCATCAGAACGGCGGAGTAGCTGTAAACGCGATGGCTATCAGGCATGGCAGGAGTCCTCAGAAGTAGCCCCGGCAAGCTCCGCGCCGCCGGGGAAAATGCCGGATATCGCTGCGCGTATCCGGCCTGGGAAGCAGGTGCCTTACATCTTTTTCGAACGCAGAGCCGCCTGATGTCCTGCAAGGGTACCAAAAATGATGATATCTGCCACTGCGTTACCGCCGATACGGTTGCCGCCGTGGATCCCGCCGACCACTTCACCGGCCGCAAACGCACCTGGCAGCACGTTGTGGTTGCTGTCCAGCACGCAGGTTTCGGTGTTGATGGTCACGCCGCCCATGGTGTGGTGCACGCCCGGTGCAATCTGAATGGCGTAGAATGGCCCTTCATTGATTGGCGCACGCAGCGCAGTGGTACGTCCAAAGTCGTCATCGTGCTGTTTTTCAACGAAACCGTTGTAACGTTCCAGGGTCGCCAGGAAAGCGTGGTAATCCATGCCGAGCGCTTCCGCCAGCGCTTTTGGCGAGCTGGCGCTGGTCACGAAGCCTTTAGCGATGTACTCATCCGCGGCTTTGTTTTTGGCGCGAACATGCTCGTCAAAGACGATGTACGCGTATTTCTCCGGCAGCGCGATGATTGACGCCGAGACTTTATCGCGGGTCGACATTTCGTTGTAAAAGCGTTCCCCTTTCTGATTGACCAGAATCGCCCCGCCGCCGCGGATGGATTCGGAAATCAGGTACGAGGTTTTCTGCTCAACGGTTGGGTGGATCTGGATCTCGCCCATATCAACCGTACCTGCCCCGATACGCTCCAGCAGCGCGATGCCGCCGCCGGTCGCCCCTTTGTGGTTGGTGGTAACGAACCCTTCCAGGTCAGGGCGGTATTTCACCACCATCTGGCTGTTAGCGCTGAAGCCGCCGGTGGCGACAATCACGCTTTTCGCTGCCACGGTGAGGGTTTCGTTCTCTTCGGTGGTCAGGCGCACGCCGGTCACTTCGCCGTTTTCGAAGAGGATGTCGCTGACGGAGGTATCCAGCATCACCTCGATGTTGCGTTTGTTGACGTTACGCACCAGGCCGCTGATCAGGTAGCCGCCGACCGCTGAGCCGTCTTTTGGACGGTGGGTACGGTCAATGCTCATCCCGCCGGTGGTGGTGATGTCGTTCAGCATGATGCCGCGGGTTGCCAGCCATTCAATCGCCTGCGGCGCGTTCTCAACGAAGCGGTGCAGCAGTTCCGGGTTGTTCTTGTTGCCGCCACCTTTCAGGCTTTCCTGGTAGAACAGCTCTTTGCTGTCCTGAATGCCCTTCACGCGCTGGAAGCGGGTTTCTGCGGCGTTCATCCCGGCAGAGGCTTTAATGGTGTTGCCACCGATGGTTGGCATTTTCTCAACAATCAGCACGCTCGCGCCTTCGTCGTGCGCCTGAATCGCCGCCGCCAGACCGGCGCCGCCGCTGCCGACAACCACCACGTCCACGCTGCGGGTTTCGTTCGGGTCAACGCCCTCTTCCGCGGCCAGCGCTTTGCTGGATTTCAGCATCGCTTTAGAGACCGCTTTCTTCACCGCCTCGCTCTGGCTGGTTGCGCCGGTGATGGCATCCACGTGCGGGGTGTTGGCATCCAGAATGCGGGTGCGGATCTCTTCAAAGCTGGTGACAAACTCAACGTCTTCGCTCGGGCCAGAGGCCAGCTCGATGTCTGCAATGCGGTCCGTTTCCAGACTGACGTTAATCACCAGCTCGTTCGCGTCGTCCTGCACCTTCTCAGTAAACATGCCCGGTTTGAATTTCGATTCGCCCATGCTCATGTCGCGGATCATCGCTTCCACCAGCGAGAAGCGCCACAGCGGCTCAGGAATGTTCAGCGCCTCGCGCTGGGTGCTGTCCATAAACAGCTCCAGGTTTTCCCCGGCCGCGATGCGGTCGGTCCAGTCCGGGTAAGCGATGGTGGCACGGCCAACGGCAATCAGGTCGTAACCGTGGTCCAGCGCTTCATTGGCATCGGCGGCATTCACCACGCCGCCCACGCCCATCACCGGTACCTGAGCCAGCGTTTCAGAACGCATCGCGCAGTATTTTTCGATCAGCGGCGTCGGGTCCTGGGTGTCAACAATGGAAGGACGCAGGGTCGCGCCGACGGAGAAGTGCAGGTAATCCAGGCCGCGTGCCGCCAGTTTTTCCAGCAGGTACATGGTGTCTTCAAAGCGGATGCCCGGCACTTCCAGCTCTTCAGGAGAGAAGCGATAGCCAATAATAAAGGCGTCGTCCGCGTACTGGCGCACCATTTTGTGGGTGATATCCAGAACCGCCAGCGGGAACTTCGCGCGGTTATCGCGGCTGCCGCCCCACTCGTCGTCACGCTGGTTAGAGTTTGGCGAATAGAATTGCTGAATCAGATAGGTGTTCGCACCGTGAATTTCCACGCCGTCGAAACCGGCCTGGATAGCGCGGCGCACCGCTTCACCAAACTTGCCGATCATGCCTTCCACTTCGTCCGCGGTCAGCGCAACCGGCGTAGCGGCCCCTTCACGCGGTGCAGCAATGGCACTCGGGCCAACCGGCGTACGGCCACCGATCAGTTTCGGGTCGACCATGCGGCCGCCGTGGTAGATCTGCAGCAGGGCTTTAGATCCTTTGGATTTGATCGCCTCCGCGATTTTCGCCAGCCCGGCAATTTTCTCGTCATTATCAATCCCGATCGCGCCCGGGAAGGCGAGACCGAGATCGTCGACGAAGCAGCACTCCACAATGATGGTGCCGATGCTTCCGGAACGGGCACGATAGTACTCCACCAGTTCGCTGGTGACGGTGCCGTCGTAATAGCCGGTGCAGGTGGTCATAGGGGCCATTAAGGAAGTTGCGATTAAGTGGTCCGCAGCTCCCGATATGACGCCCCAAACCGTCCTTTATCGACGTCCTGTGGCTCAATTTTCCAATTTTCAGCCCAAAATCGTCTCTTCGTGGCTGATTTTGGC
>NZ_JBMKHT010000064.1:0-18062 GCF_049238165.1 Enterobacter cloacae complex sp. IR5422
TGAAATGAGGAAATTAGCCTGAAACAGGGCCAAAATCAGCCACGAAGAGACGATTTTGGGCTGAAAATTGGAAAATTGAGCCACAGGACGTCGATAAAGGACGGTTTGGGGCGTCATATCGGGAGCTACGGACCACTTAATCGCAACTTCCTTAACCCTTTGTCATCGGGATTATATCGGTCGGTATCACCAAAAAAGGTATCGTTGTGGTTTTGTGCGGCTTCAACGGAGAAGTAAAAACCGTTATTTGCCTGATGCATGACCTTAATACGTGAATCATTTACGTCTGAGCGCGTATTATGACCAAATCGAAGGTCGACGGATGTATTTCCGCACCATCCCTGCGTGCTTAATAATAATGCGCTAATACACGTTGCTTTAATAATTGTCTTTTTCATCATATCCTGCCGAGGTTATTTAATTGGCAGGGCTATTTTTATTTTGGGCACAGCGTGATGTAAAAGTTATCGTCGTACATTTAGCGTATCGCTAAACCTAAAAAAGGAGATACAGCATGCTGTATCTCCTGGTATTTATTCCTGCACCCACCAGATGGCTTCAAACGGGCGCAATAGCCGCGCATTGGGGCGGGAGGGAACGTCATCATAGTTGCCGAGAGCGACCCGCCAGGCGCCCTGTACCGGGTCCGGCTGCCACTGCTGGCGTTCCCGGCTCAGGTTCGCCACCACCATCAGCGTCTGCCCCTGCCACTGGCGGCGATAGCACCACAGGGAAGGGTGTTCCGGCAGGAGATCCTCATAATCTCCCCACGTCAGCACCGGGAGGGTTTTGCGCAGGCGAATCAGCGACTGATAGGTGTAGAACACCGAATCCGCATCGTCCAGCGCCGCGCGGGCGTTCACGGTTTCGTAGTTATCGCAGACGCCAATCCACGGCTCGCCCTCGGTAAAGCCCGCGTTGTGCGACGCGTCCCACTGCATTGGGGTTCGCCCGTTGTCGCGGGACTTGCTCGCCAGAATCGCCAGTAATTCATCCGGCTCGCGGCCGCTGGCGCGCAGTTCGGCGAACATGTTCAGACTTTCCACGTCGCGGTAATCGGTGATGCGGCTGAAGTGCGGGTTGGTCATGCCAAGCTCTTCACCCTGATAGATATACGGCGTGCCCTGCATCCCGTGCAGCACCATGCCGAGCATTTTCGCGGCGTGAACCCGGTATTCTCCTTCGTCACCGAAGCGCGACACGATGCGCGGTTGATCGTGGTTACACCAGAACAGCGCATTCCAGGCTTTGTTGTGCATCCCCTGCTGCCAGTGGCGGAAGAGGGTTTTCAGCGCCACGAAGTCCGGCTTCGCCAGCGTCCACTTTTCGCCGCCGGGGTAATCCACCTTCAGATGATGGAAGTTAAAGGTCATCGACAGCTCGCGCCCGTCGAGAGACGCATACTGCTGGCAGTTCTCCAGCGAGGTCGAGGACATCTCGCCTACCGTCATCAGGTTGCGCGGGGTAAAGACGTCGCGGCTCATCTCCTGGAGATATTCATGAATGCGCGGCCCGTCGGTATAGAAGCGGCGACCGTCGCCGATGTTGTCATCAGGGAAATCCTGATCTTTTGAAATCAGGTTAATGACGTCCAGACGCAGGCCGTCCACGCCGCGATCGGCCCAGAACTCGCACACCTTTTTCAGCTCGGCGCGCACCGCCGGGTTTTCCCAGTTGAGGTCCGCCTGCTCTGGCGCGAACAGGTGCAGGTAATACTGCTCGCTCTCGGCGTGCCAGCGCCAGGCGTTGCCGCCAAACTTGGAGCGCCAGTTGTTGGGAAGCTGCTCCGGCGTGCCGTCTCGCCAGATGTAGAACTGGCGGTACGGGCTCGCTTTGTTCAGCGACTCGCGGAACCAGGCGTGCTGGGTTGAGGTGTGGTTAAACACCATATCCAGCACGATGCGAATGCCGCGCTGGTGCGCCTCAGCGACCAGCTCGTCGAAATCATCCAGCGTGCCGTAGGCCGGATCGATGGCGGTGTAGTTCGCCACGTCGTAGCCGTTGTCCACCTGCGGAGAGATATAAAACGGCGTCAGCCAGATGGCGTCAATGCCGAGGGTTTTCAGATAGTCCAGACGCTGCGTCACGCCGCGTAAATCGCCGGTGCCGCTGCCGGTGGTGTCCTGGAAGCTCTTTGGGTAAATCTGGTAGATGACGCCGTTCTGCCACCAGTGAGGAAGGGTATTCATAATGCGTTCCTGCAAATGCGAAGGGGCGCAACTGCGCCCCGAAAGATGAAGTTAAACAATCTGCAGCGAGCCCTGACGGAACTTACGCTGGTAAACCACCGTGGTGAGCGCCATAGGGACGATAATGGCGATGGCCATTGCCAGGGCAAACACCTGCCAGTAAGCGGGCTGGATGGAGAGGATGCCCGGCAGGCCGCCGACGCCAATCCCGTTCGCCATCACGCCGTTCAGACCACACACCAGGCCCGCCAGACCGGAACCGATCATCGCGCAGAGCATCGGGAAGCGGTATTTCAGGTTGATACCGTACATTGCCGGTTCGGTGACGCCGAGGTAGGCGGAGATGGCCGCCGGAACGGAGATCTCGCGTTCGTTGTGCTTGCGGCTGACGATAATGATGCCGGTCACCGCGGACGCCTGAGCAATGTTAGACAGGGCGATAATCGGCCAGACCGGCGTGCCGCCGAGGCTCTGGATCATCTGCATATCAATCGCCAGCGTGGTCTGGTGCACGCCGGTGATCACCAGCGGGGCGTACAGGAAGCCAAACAGCGCGGCGCCAATCGGGGCGAAGCTGCCGGTCATCAGGTGACGCACCGCGAAGGCCACGCCGTCGCCAATCATGCGGCCAAACGGACCGATAAAGGCATGCGCCAGGAAGACCGCCAGAATCAGCGAGCACACCGGCACCACCACCAGATAAAGGTAATCCGGCACGATGCGTTTCAGTCGGGTTTCAATAAAGCCCAGCGCCAGGCCCGCCAGCAGGGCCGGAATGACCTGCGCCTGATAGCCCACTTTGGCGATGGTAAACAGGCCAAAGTTCCACACCTCTGGCACCTGTTGACCAAGTAAGTAAGCGTTCATTAACTGCGGAGAGACCAGCGTGACGCCGAGTACAATACCGAGGATCGGCGTACTGCCCATCTTGCGCACCGCGGACCAGCAAATCCCGACCGGCAGATAGAAGAAGATCGCTTCGCCAATCAGCCACAGGAAGTCGTACACGGTTTTCAGCGCCGGGTACATCTGCGCCAGGGTCTTGCCGTCGCTCATCGGCACGTCGCCGATGACGTTACGGAAGCCTAAAATCAGGCCTCCGCTGATCAGCGCCGGCAGCAGCGGGAAGAAGATCTCCGCGAAGTGGGAAATCAGCTGCTCGTGCCACTTCATATTCTGGCGCGCAGCCTTCTTGGCCTGCTCTTTATCCGCCGCGCTGTGCCCGGTGGTCGCCAGCAGAGCCTGATAGTAATCGCCCACTTCGGTACCAATCACCACCTGGAACTGACCGGCGTTGGTGAAGCAGCCTTTTACCATGGAAAGCTCTTCAATCGCCTTCGGGTTCGCTTTGGCCGGATCGTTCAGCACGAAGCGCAGGCGGGTAATGCAATGGCTAACGGTTGCGATGTTTTCGCGGCCGCCGACCAGGACGATCAGCTGATCAATATCTGCTTGTTTGACTTTACTCATCATGAAACCTCATGACAGATGGTGAGGGGGTGTAATGACCTGAGCGCAAGCCTACTCCTTCAGCGTGACGGCGAAAATGGGAACGTTCCCGAAATCGGGCGAAGATCACAATAAACCGATTGGTGGGGGTTATGAAAGGTGGGCAGGAATAACGATCTGACGCGGCTCTGCGCGCCCGTTGATCTGCTCGATCAGCTGCGCGGCGGCCTGTCTGCCGGACTCAGCGTAGCCCGGATCGACGGTGATGATCTCCGGGTGCAAAAACTTCATCAGCGGCGTGCTGCCGACGCTCGCCACCTGCAGACTGTCGATACGCTGCTCCTGCAGATATTTACTCGCGCCCAGCGCCAGCGTATCCGTGGCGCACACCAGCGCGGTGGTCTGCGGCGTCAGGACGCTGGCGACCTGCTCGTAGCCCTGCTTCATGCCCAGCCCCGGCAGGGAGGCCACGGCGGAGAGGTTGTGCTTTTTGCAAAACGCCAGATAGGCCTCATGGCGTCGCTTGCCGGTGGTAACGTCCGCGTGCGGTACGCCGAGGAAGCTGATGTGGCGATGGCCTTCGTCAAACAGGCGCTGCATCAGGGTGATAATCGCGCCCTCGTCGTCATAGCAGACGGAGGCAAAACCGTGGGCATCGCGCGCCAGCAGCACCAGCGACGGCTGCCAGGGTTTCAGCATCTCGTCTTTAATGCCGGTAAAGCCGAACAGCACCACGCCGTCAATGTTGCGCCGCTGGAGCATCCCCAGATGCTCTTCTACCAGCTGGGGCGAGAACTGGCTCTCCATCATGATCGGGTCATATCCCTGCTCGTAGAAGGCGGGCAGCATGGTCTGCACGGCAAGGTTTTCAGACAGAGAATCCAGACGCGAGACAATGATGGCGACCACTTTGTCACTTTGCCCGCGCATGGCGCGCGCGGAGCGGGAAGGGGAAAAGCCGTGCTGATTCATGACCGCCTCAACGCGCTCGCGGGTGCGTTCGCTGACGCCGCTTTCGTTGTTCAGCACGCGTGAGACGGTCGATTTCCCCACGCCGCTTAAACGCGCGATGTCTTTAATCGTAAGGCGGTTCTGCATGCTGTATTCCCTGTAACAACGACAATGTAATGAATTGAGCCTAATGCTATAGCGCGATTTCGCTATGGGCTAAATCTGGTTTACGTTCGGTTTATTTGCAGGGGGGTATAATACCGCCCGAATCATCAAAAAGGGTACGCTTAAATCCTTATACTGCGCGGCGACACCCTACTTTTTACTTACCGGAGGCTTCATGGATCCCGATCCCACACCTCTCCTGAACGGGAGAATGCGTTCTTTCCGGTAAGCCAGCCTGTTGCTGACTCACCGGTGATGTGAGGCAGCAGCGTTCCAAACGTTCCTGCTTGAAAAATTGAGTGCCTCTCAGGTACGGCTTTGCCACGCCTGAAGGAAATGCTGCGTCCGCCTTTGCGGATGCGGAGGAATGACGATGTTTAAAAATATCACCCGGCAGCTGCAGGCCCTGCTGAGCCGCCACCTGCCACACCGTCTTGTTCAGCGCGACCCGCTGCCAAACGCCAAAAACATGGCGGGGGCGGCGATCCCCGCGTCCCTGACCGAACGCTGCCTGAACGTGGCGGCGATGGATGAAAACGAAGTCTGGCGCGCCTTTGGCGGACACCCGGAAGGGCTGAACGCGGCAGAAGTGGAAAAAATCCGCGCCGTGCATGGCGATAACCTCATTCCGGCGCAAAAGCCCTCTCCGTGGTGGGTGCATCTGTGGCTCTGCTACCGCAACCCGTTCAACCTGCTGCTGACCGTGCTCGGCCTCATCTCCTACGCGACGGAAGATCTGTTTGCCGCAGGGGTGATTGCCCTGATGGTGGGCATCTCCACGCTGCTGAACTTTATTCAGGAGGCCCGCTCCACCAAAGCGGCGGACGCCCTGAAGGCGATGGTCAGCAACACCGCGACCGTCTCGCGCGTGATCAACGATCTCGGCGAAAACGCCTGGGTGGAATTGCCTATTGACCAGCTGGTGCCGGGCGATCTGGTGAAGCTGGCCGCGGGGGACATGATCCCGGCGGATTTACGCATCATCCAGGCGCGCGATCTGTTTGTGGCGCAGGCTTCCCTGACCGGCGAATCCCTGCCCGTTGAAAAGGTGGCGCGCAGCCGCGACCCGCAGCAGATGAACCCGCTCGAGTACGACACCCTGTGCTTTATGGGGACCACGGTGGTCAGCGGCACCGCGCAGGCGATTGTCACCGCCACCGGGGGCAACACCTGGTTTGGTCAGCTTGCCGGGCGCGTCAGCGAGCAGGAGAGCGAGCCGAATGCCTTCCAGAAAGGGATTGGCCGCGTCAGCATGCTGCTGATCCGCTTTATGATGGTGATGACGCCAATCGTGCTGCTGATCAACGGCTACACCAAAGGCGACTGGTGGGAAGCGGCGCTGTTTGCGCTCTCCGTGGCCGTCGGCTTAACGCCGGAAATGCTGCCGATGATTGTCACCTCTACGCTGGCGCGCGGGGCGGTGAAGCTCTCTAAACAGAAGGTGATCGTCAAACACCTCGACGCCATTCAGAACTTTGGCGCGATGGACATTCTCTGCACCGATAAAACCGGCACCCTGACGCAGGACAAAATCGTGCTGGAGAACCACACCGATATCTCCGGCAAAACCAGCGAGCGCGTGCTGCACAGCGCGTGGCTGAACAGCCATTACCAGACCGGGCTGAAAAACCTGCTCGACGTCGCCGTGCTGGAAGGCGTGGACGAGGAGGCCGCCCGCACGCTCTCCGGTCGCTGGCAGAAGGTGGATGAGATCCCGTTCGACTTCGAGCGCCGCCGTATGTCGGTGGTGGTGAGCGAGCAGCCGAACGTGCATCAGCTGATCTGCAAAGGGGCGCTGCAGGAGATCCTCAACGTGTCGACGCAGGTGCGCTATAACGGCGATATTGTGCCGCTGGACGACACCATGCTGCGCCGCATCAAGCGCGTCACCGACAACCTCAACCGTCAGGGGCTGCGCGTGGTGGCGGTGGCGAGCAAGTTCCTGCCCGCGCGTGAGGGGGACTATCAGCGTATCGACGAATCCGATCTGATCCTCGAGGGCTACATCGCCTTCCTCGATCCGCCGAAAGAGACCACCGCCCCGGCGCTGAAGGCGCTGAAGGCGAGCGGTATTACCGTGAAAATCCTCACCGGCGACAGCGAGCTGGTGGCGGCCAAAGTGTGCCACGAGGTGGGGCTGGACGCGGGCGACGTGGTGGTGGGGAGCGATATTGAACATCTCTCTGATGACGAACTGGCGAAGCTTGCCCAGCGCACCACGCTGTTTGCCCGCCTGACGCCGATGCACAAAGAGCGCATCGTCACCCTGCTTAAGCGAGAAGGGCACGTGGTGGGCTTCATGGGCGACGGCATCAACGATGCGCCCGCCCTGCGTGCGGCGGATATCGGTATCTCCGTAGACGGGGCGGTCGATATTGCCCGCGAAGCGGCGGATATCATTCTGCTGGAAAAGAGCCTGATGGTGCTGGAGGAGGGCGTGATCGAAGGGCGCCGTACCTTTGCCAATATGCTCAAGTACATCAAGATGACCGCCAGCTCCAACTTCGGTAACGTCTTCAGCGTGCTGGTGGCGAGCGCGTTTCTGCCGTTCCTGCCGATGCTGCCGCTGCACCTGCTGATCCAGAACCTGATGTACGACGTGTCTCAGGTGGCGATCCCGTTTGATAACGTGGACGACGAGCAGATCCAGAAGCCGCAGCACTGGAACCCGGCAGATCTTGGGCGCTTTATGCTGTTCTTTGGCCCGATCAGCTCCATCTTCGACATCCTGACCTTCTGCCTGATGTGGTTTGTGTTCCATGCCAACACCCCGGAACACCAGACGCTGTTCCAGTCCGGCTGGTTCGTGGTCGGGCTGCTGTCGCAGACGCTGATTGTGCACATGATCCGCACCCGCCGCATTCCGTTCATCCAGAGCCGCGCCGCGTGGCCGCTGATTGTGATGACGGGGATTGTGATGGCGCTCGGCATCGCGCTGCCGTTCTCACCGCTGGCGAGCTACCTGCAGCTGCAGGCGCTGCCGCTGAGCTACTTCCCGTGGCTGGTGGCGATCCTCGCGGGGTATATGGTGCTGACCCAGATGGTGAAAGGGTTCTATGCGCGTCGGTATGGGTGGCAGTAAGTTATGTTTGCCGGGTGGCGGCTTCGCCTTACCCGGCCTACTCCCGAAACGTAGGCCCGGTAAGCGCAGCGCCACCGGGCAATAGCTTTCTCCCAAATTCAACAACCTGTGATCTCCGTCGGCGCATTCGCTTGACGACAAAATGAGCGCATGTTAACAGAATGTTTTGCCTTTATTTGGCCCGTCAGATAAGGAACATTCATGTTACGGTACAGTCTCTTAACCGCCGGGCTGATGCTCGGCGCCTCTGCCTTTGCCGCCCCGGCAGGGGATCTCCCCTTAATGCCCTGGCCTGCGAAGGTCGAACGCCCGACGACCCAGGGCGCACTGGTGCTTAGCAACAACGTTTCTGTAAGCGTCAGCGGGGACGATCTCGGTGACGCCGTCAACCGACTGCGCCAGCGCATCGCCCTGCAAACCGGCTGGACGCTGCAGCCTCAGGCTGAAAAGCCAGACAAACCAACTATCCGCATCGCCATCGCTAAAAAGGTGAAGCCGCAGCCGCTGCCGGACAGCGACGAAAACTATAAGCTCACGGTGGATGCCAACGGCGTGAACATCTCTGCCAACACCCGCTTCGGTGCCTTGCGCGCCATGGAAACCCTGCTCCAGCTGATGCAGAACGGAGCGGAAAACACCTCGATCCCGTGGGTGACCATTGAAGATTCACCGCGCTTCCCGTGGCGCGGGCTGCTGCTCGATTCGGCACGCCACTTTCTCCCGCTGCCGGATATCAAACGCCAGATCGACGGCATGGCCGCGGCGAAGCTCAACGTGCTGCACTGGCATTTGACCGACGACCAGGGCTGGCGCTTCAGCTCGAAGCGTTATCCAAAATTAACCCAGCTTGCCAGCGACGGGCTGTTCTACACGCCTGAGCAGATGCGCGAGGTGGTGCGTTACGCCGCCGAGCGCGGCATTCGCGTGGTGCCGGAGATCGACATGCCGGGCCACGCCTCGGCGATTGCCGTGGCCTACCCGGAGCTGATGAGCGCGCCGGGACCGTACGCCATGGAACGCCACTGGGGCGTGCTGAAGCCGGTGCTGGATCCGACAAAAGACGCTACTTACGCTTTTGCCGACGCGATGGTCAGCGAACTGGCGGCGATCTTCCCCGATCCGTATCTGCACATCGGCGGCGACGAGGTGGACGACAGCCAGTGGAAAGCGAATCCGGCCATCCAGCAGTTTATGCGCGACAACAGGCTGGCGGATAGCCACGCGCTGCAGGCGTACTTCAACCGCAGGCTGGAAACGATCCTCGAGAATCATCACCGCCAGATGGTCGGCTGGGATGAGATCTACCATCCCGATCTGCCGAAAAGCATTCTGATCCAGTCCTGGCAGGGCCAGGACGCGCTGGGGCAGGTGGCGCAGAACGGCTACAGGGGCATTCTGTCGACCGGCTTTTATCTCGACCAGCCCCAGTCCACCGCCTATCACTACCGCAACGAGATTGTCCCGCAGGGGTTAAACGGCGTGGACGTGATAGCGGATACCGACAGCGCCCAGAGCTGGGCCTTCTCCATGCCGCGCCTGAAGGGCAAGCCGGTGGAGGGGAGCTTCACGCTGGTGAAAGGGGATGCCGGCTGGCGCGGGTTTATTGATTTTGCCGGGAAATCCCGCCGCGCGGTGCAGGATATTGAATGGCGGGATGACAATCAGATGACCTTCACCGTTGATACCTGGATGGGCGAAACGCGCCCGGTCGTCACCGTTGATAACGACAAACTCTCCGGTTATTTCCTCGTCGGGAATACGCGCTACCCGATTAGCGGCACGCGTCTGGACGACGTGCCGAAAGGCGTTCCGCCCGTCGTGCCGGACGTGGCGAACCAGTCCAACCTGCTCGGCGGCGAAGCGGCGCTGTGGGCGGAAAACGTGGTGGCGCCGGTGCTGGATATTCGTCTGTGGCCGCGTACGTTTGCGGTGGCGGAGCGGCTCTGGTCCGCGCAGGACGTCAACGACGTCGACAACATGTACACCCGCCTGCAGGCGATGGACAGCTGGTCGACGGTGTCGGTCGGGCTGCAGCAGCATACCCAGCAGCAGGTGCAGTTCACGCGCCTCGCCGGTAATGCCGACACGCTGCCGCTGCAGGTCCTCGCGCAGGCGATTGAACCGGCTCAGTATTACACCCGCCAGCACCTGAAGTTCCAGGCCGGAAACTACCATCAGTTCGAGCCCCTCAACCGCTTTGCGGATGCGCTGAACGCCGAAAGCACCACCGTGCGCCAGATGCACAAATGGGCGGACCGTCTGGTGAGCGATGCGGAAGACACGGAAAGCGCCGACGCCCTGCGCCACGTCTTTAACCGCTGGCAGAGCAACACCAGCGACGCGCTGGCCTTAAGCGAAAACAGCTATCAGCTGAAGGCGATGAAGCCGGTGATCCAGGAAGTGGATAAGCTGGCGTCGATTGGCCTGCGGCTCACCGACCTGGTGGCGCGTCAGGGCACGCTGGATGACAAAGAGATCGCCTCGATTCAGAGCGAGCTGGATAACGCGGCGAAGGTGCAGGACGAAGTGGTGATTGCGGCGGTGTACCCGCTGGAGACGCTGCTGCGCGCCACGCGGAATCAGTAGCAAGCAACAAAAAAGGCAGCCTGGGCTGCCTTTTTTCATCGCCAAAGCGATTTAGCGACGAACGGCAATCGCTTCGATTTCAATTTTCACGTCTTTTGGCAGACGCGCCACTTCCACGCAGGAGCGCGCCGGGAAGGTGGCGTTATGCTCGGTGAAGAACGCTTCGTAAGTGGCGTTAACGGTCGCGAAATCGTTCAGATCCTTCACGAACACGGTGGTTTTCACGATATCACCCACTTTCAGGCCGGCAGATTCCACGATAGCCTGCACGTTTTCCAGCGACTGACGCGCCTGCGCCGCGACATCTTCCGGCACCGCGCCGGTTTTTGGGTTTACGGGGATCTGACCTGAAGTGATGATCATGCTGCCCAGATCAACGCCCTGAACGTAAGGGCCGATAGCGGCTGGTGCATTTTCCGTCGCGAGTACTTTGCTCATGTTTTCTCCAGAATTACAGCGTTAAGAATGTTCCCGGCCATTATAACAGCCGGGATTTCATTACCAACCTCAATTAGTTGGCCAGCACCACATAATGAGAAAACTCTTTTTCGCAGTATTTGCATTTGAGTGCGATGTCATTCGCGCGCTTTTTCACTGCGAAACTGGAGGAAACCGGCTCAGCATGACTGATGCAGTTGCTGTTCGGGCAGACCAGCACGCTTTCGATACGTTCTGGCAGGCTCGGGCGGGATTTGCCGACCACTTCGTACTCGTCGATGCGGTTGACGGTGGCGTCCGGCGCGTACAGCGACAGCTGGTTAACCTGCTCGTCGGTCAGGAAGGTGTTCTCGATTTTGATCAGGTCTTTGCGGCCCATCTCGCCCGACGGCAGGTTCAGGCCGATGGTGATGCGCTGGTCAGTTTCGGTCAGTTTGAACAGCGTCAGCAGCTTAAAGCCCACCTGCGCAGGGATATGGTCAATCACGGTGCCACGCTTGATGGCTTCAACCTGGAGTTTGTTATCGTGTGTCATGGTCGTCTCCCCTTACAGAGCTAATTCGCGATTCAGAACCAGTGCCAGTAACGCCTGGCGGGCGAAGATGCCGTTCCCGGCCTGCTGGAAGTACCAGGCGTGCGGCGTTTTATCCACGTCGGTGGTGATCTCATCGATGCGCGGCAGCGGATGCAGCACCTTCATGTTGTCGCGCGCGCCTTCCAGGTCGCTGGCGCGCAGCACGAACTGCGCCTTCACGTTGGCGTATTCGGACGGGTCCAGACGCTCTTTCTGCACGCGGGTCATGTACAGAATATCCACGTGGCTCATCACCTCTTCGATGCTGGCATGCAGGCTCCACGCAATGCCTTTCTCGTCCAGCATGTCGAGAATGTACTGCGGCATCGCCAGCGCCTCCGGGGCAATGAAGTAGAAGCGGTTGCCGTTAAATTTCGCCAGCGCCTGGGTCAGGGAGTGGACGGTGCGGCCATACTTCAGGTCGCCAACCATGGCGATGTTCAGGTTCTCAAGCGTGCCCTGCGTCTCCTGAATGGTGAACAGATCCAGCAGCGTCTGCGTTGGGTGCTGGTTGGCACCGTCACCGGCGTTCAGCACCGGAATGCCGCCGGAGAACTCGGTCGCCAGGCGCGCCGCGCCCTCCTGCGGGTGACGCATCACAATCGCGTCGACGTAGGTGCTGATCACTGAAATGGTATCCGCCAGGGTCTCGCCTTTTTTACCCAGCGACGTGTTGCTGCTGTCAGAGAAGCCCACCACGCTCGCGCCCAGGCGGTGCATGGAGGTCTCAAAGGAGAGGCGGGTGCGGGTCGAGGCTTCAAAGAAGCAGCTCGCAATCACCTTGTGCTTCAGCAGCTCCGGTTGCGGATTGGCCTTCAGTTTTGCCGCGGTTTCCAGAACCAGTTCCAGCTCTTCGCGGCTGAGGTCGTTTATGGAAATGATGTGTTTTTGATAAAGCGGATTCATGTTTATCTCCTGACGCCGGGCAAAAAAAAGCCCCTCAAATGAGGGGCTCTGGGAATAGGTTTAGCAACGGGAAGAAAAACGGCAGGCCAGCGTCTGATTTCAGACGCGGTAAGACGTTATGTCGTACACGCTTGACCATGCTTCCTCCCGGCAAATTGTCGGGCATTATACGCAGCTCGCTTTTCGGATCAAGCGATTTAATGCACGCTTTACTCAATGCAAACGGTTCTTTGTGAATATTAATGCGTTCTGAGTAAATAATTAATTTGCTTATGCACCAGCGCGGTGCGCTTTACCACCCGGGGAGCGACCCAGACAATACTGCTGCCGGCCACCACGCCTAAAATTTCCGGAAGCTGGTGATAATCCAGAATACGCGCCACCGCGCGGCCATATCCGGCGACGGTATGGACAAGGATAAACTCGCTATTATGCTCAACGCTGACCACCATTTCCGAAACGGTACGCGCGGCGTCGGGGGCAGGGCGCAGCTGAGGATTCAACGAATAAATCTTTAGCCCTTTGGCATTTCGAATTTTTATGACTCCGAGCAACTTCAGCAATCGCGAAACGGTCGACTGGCTGATGCTGTCAAACCCTCTCTCCTGCAGGTCGCGGCGAATCTCTTCCTGCGAAAGGTAACTCTTTTCGGCGATCAAACGCTGGCACACCGTGAGCTGCAGCTGTTCTTTGGGAGAGTACTCTTCGTAATCCATCATGTTTCCCATATCAGTTCCCGAAATAACCGGTGACACCGCACCGATCCGTAGGCCGGATAAGCGCAGCGCCATCCGGCAAATTACAACAACGCCCCCAGACTTAACGCCACCATAATCACCACCGTCAGGATCGCCAGCAGCGGCGCCACCCATTTCAGGTAGCGCACGTAAGGTACCCGGGCGATAGCCAGCCCGCCCATAACCACCGCAGAGGTCGGCGTGACAAGGTTAACGATGCCGGAGGCCGACTGGTAAGCCGTAACCACCAGGTCGCGGTTGACGTTAGCGAAATCAGCAAGCGGCGCCATGATCGGCATCGTCAGAACGGCCAGGCCGGATGAAGAAGGCACAAGAAACGACAGCACGACTTCCAGCCAGTACATCACGTTGATAAACGCTACCGTGGACAACCCGCTGACCAGCCCTTCCGCGCTGTGCAAAATGGTGTGGGTAATCATTCCCTTATCCATGATGACTACGATACCGCGCGCGATGCCGATAATCAGCGCGACGCCCAGCAAATCTCGCGCGCCGTTGATAAACGTCGACGTCAGCTCCTCTTCGCTCATGCGGGCAATCAGGCCGACGATGATCGCGCTGGCGAGAAATACCGCTGAAATCTCCGCCATCCACCAGCCCAGCACCGCCACGCCGTAAATCATCACCGCGAAGGCCAGAGCGAAAATCACCAAGATGATTTTGCGCACCGGGGTGAATTCCAGGGACTGTTCGCCCTTGTTGCCAAGGAAATGGGCGAGGTTCTCCTCCTGCTTGTCTGCAACGATGGACTGCGAGGGATCCTTGCGTACCTTGCGGGCGTAGCGCATCACCCACGCCACGCAGATGATCCAGCCGATGACCAGCAGTGCCACGCGCAGGGCGATGCCGTTGGTGAAGGGGATCCCGGCGGCGTTGGCGGCGATCACCGTGGCAAACGGGTTAATGGTGGAGCCGAGGGTGCCGATCCCCGCACCGAGCAGCACGGTAGAGGCGGCGACAACCGGATCGAACCGCGCGGCCAGCATCACCGGCACCAGTAAGGTATAGAAGGGCAGTGACTCTTCGGCCATACCGTAAATCGTGCCGCCTGCGGCAAACAGCGCCATCAGGATCGGGATCATCCACTCCTCGCGTCCGCGCAGCCGGGTGGTTACACGCTCGATCCCGGCGTCAATCGCCCCGGTTTTGGTGACGATCCCGAGGAATCCCCCGATGATCAGAATAAACAGCGCCACGTCGATCGCCCCGGCCTGGCCGGATTCCGGATCGTACAGCCCGGCAATCGGCGCCATCAGCACCGAAACCAGCCCCTGCGGATGCGCCGCGACGTGCGCGTAGGTGCCTGCAACGGGGACGTCTTTGCCGAGCGCCTCGTTCATTGCCATATGGTACTGCCCGGCCGGGACAATCCACGTCAGCACGGCCACGACGGCAATCAGAAAAAAGAGAATGGTGTAAGCGGAGGGAAACTTGAACTTGCCCATGATGTTCTCCTTAAACCCGGCGCACCCCGCGGCGCGCCGGGCGGTGATTAGTCGCCGAGTGTCGCCACCATGACCGCTTTAATGGTGTGCATGCGGTTCTCTGCTTCGTCGAAGACGATGGAGTTCGGTGATTCGAAGACCTCTTCCGTCACCTCCAGCCCCTTCAGCCCGTACGCCATCTCGATTTCGCGGCCCACCTTCGTGTGCTCGTTGTGGAATGCCGGCAGGCAGTGCATGAACTTAACGTTCGGGTTGCCGGTGGCCTTCATCACCTGCGCGTTAATCTGATACGGCTTCATCAGGCTGACGCGCTCGGCCCAGGCTTCCTTCGGCTCGCCCATGGAGACCCACACGTCGGTGTAGAGGAAATCGGTCCCCTGCACGCCTTCTTCCACGTCGTCGGTGAGGGTGATGCGCGCGCCCGTCTCTTTCGCAATGGCGCGGCACTGCTCAACCAGTCCCGCTTCCGGCCAGAAGGATTTCGGCGCAACGAGGCGGATATCCATCCCCATCTTGGCCGCGCCGACCATCAGGGAGTTGCCCATGTTGTTGCGCGCGTCGCCGAGATAGGCAAAGCTCAGCTCCGGCAGGGTTTTGCCCGGGGAGTGCTCCAGCATGGTCATCAGGTCGGCGAGAATTTGGGTCGGGTGGAACTCGTCGGTCAGGCCGTTCCACACCGGCACGCCCGCGTACTCGCCCAGCTCTTCGACGATGGCCTGCCCGTAGCCGCGGTATTCGATGCCGTCGTACATGCGGCCCAGCACGCGGGCTGTGTCTTTCATCGACTCTTTATGGCCAATCTGCGAGCCGCTTGGGCCGAGATAGGTGACCTGCGCGCCCTGGTCGAACGCGCCCACTTCGAAGGCGCAGCGGGTGCGGGTGGAGGTTTTTTCAAAGATCAGGGCGATGTTTTTCCCGACCAGGGTTTGCTTCTCGCGCCCGGCTTTTTTGGCGGCCTTGAGCTCGATGGCGAGGTCGATCAGGTACTGGATCTCTGCCGGGGTATAGTCCAGCAGTTTGAGGAAGTTGCGGTTTTTCAGGTTGATGGTCATGGGTAAATCCTTTTTAAAATGAGTGTTCAGTTACGAATCAACGTGCCTTTCTCGCCCGCGAGGATCTCCGCGCCGTCGGCCAGCGCGCCGATCCCGGCTATCCCATTGCAGGCTTCAACGAACTCGCGGCAGGCGGCCACCTTCGGTCCCATCGATCCGGCGTCGAACTGCATGCCCCTGAGCAGCTCCGGCGTCACCTGCGCCAGCGGACGCTGGGTTGGTTTGCCCCAGTCGAGGTACACCGCGTCGGCATCGGTGAGGATCAGCAGGGCATCGGCTTCGATCTGGCGCGCCAGCAGGGCGGCGGAGAGGTCTTTATCGATTACCGCCTCGATCCCGCGATAGCCGTTGGCGTTTTCCACCACCGGCACCCCGCCGCCGCCGTTGCAGATCACCAGGTGATCGCGCTGGATCAGCGCCGTGATGGCGTCGCTCTCAACGATGCGCTTCGGCTGCGGAGAGGGCACCACGCGGCGGACGTAGCTGCCGTCGGCCTTAAACACCCAGCCTTTCTCCGCGGCCAGCGTTTTTGCCTGGGCTTCGCTGTACACCGGGCCGATGTATTTGGTCGGGTTGCTGAAGGCCGGGTCGGCGGCGTCCACTTCTACCTGGGTGAGCAGAACGCTCACCTCCCGCTGCGGCAGGCTGTTTTTCAGCGCCTGCTGGAGCATGTAGCCGATCATTCCCTGGCTTTCGGCGCCAAGAACGTCCAGCGGGTAGGGCGTGACTTTGTCGTAGGCGCTGTTCTGCAGCGCCAGCAGTCCGACCTGCGGGCCGTTGCCGTGTACCAGCACCACGCGCCACTGCGCCGTTAAGCCGGCGATGGTGCGGGCAGCCTGCTCGATGTTCTGGCGCTGGATCTCCGCTTCCAGTGGCTCGCCGCGCTTGAGCAGCGCGTTGCCGCCCAGGGCCACAACCAGAGTGGGTTTTCGTTCCATGATGGCTCCTTTAAATTCCGTCGCGTTCCAGCGGGCAGCTCATGCAGCGCGCGCCGCCGCGGCCGCGTCCGAGTTCGTCGCCCGGGATGGGCAGTACGGTGATACCCGCTTTGTCGTATTTCTCGTTGGTCCAGACGTTGCGCTCGTAGCCGATCACCACGCCGGGGCGGATGGTCAGGACGTTGTTGGCGTCGTTCCACTGCTCGCGTTCGGCCTCAAAGGCGTCGCCGCCGGTGGTGATCAGACGTACCTGGTTAATGCCGAGCGCTTTCTCGATGGCGTGCAGCAGGTCGGTTTCCTGGGTGCGCAGCAGGCCGCCGCGTCCGTCCGGGGTGAGCGTCCAGCACTGGGCGTCTTTGCGCACCACTTCCGGGTAGACGGAGAAGGTATCCACATCGATGTGGGTCATGACGGTGTCGAGGTGCATGCAGGAGCGGTGTTTTGGCAGCTCAACGGCGATCACGCGCTCGGCCTGACGGTGTTTGAACAGGCTGTTGGCGAGAAACTCCACGCCCTGCGGCGTCGTGCGTTCGGACATGCCGATCAATACCGCGCCGCGGCCAATCACTAATACGTCACCGCCTTCTAAGGTGGCGTGGTCGTAATTAATATTCTCGTCGCCGAAATACTTAATAAAATCGCCGTCGGCGAACGCCGGGTGCCAACGATATATTGCCCGCAGGTTATTGGTTTCACGCTGACGCGCCGGTTTGGCCATTGGGTTAATAGAGACGCCGTTATAGATCCAGCAGGAGGTATCGCGGGTAAATAAATGGTTTGGCAGCGGCTTCATAATAAAATCATTCGCCGTGTGGGTATCCACCACCATATTTTTAATGGCTGCCGGAATTTCACCGTAGGTTAATCCGCCGCTTAATCTGCGCGCCAGTTCCCGGTGCGGCATATCCGCCAGCCAGCCGCGCACGTCGCCAGCAAAGGTTGGGCCGAGGCGGTAGTCAGAGATTTGCGTCTCCAGCAGCCAGGCTTTCGCCTCAGCGATATCAAGGGTTTGTGTCAGCAGGTCGGTCAGCAGCAGGACTTCCACCCCCTGCTCACGCAGCGTGTTGGCGAAGATGTCATGCTCCTCACCCGCCCGCTCAACCGAGAGCACGTCATCGAAAAGCAGCTCCTGACAGTTTGATGGCGTTAAGCGTTTCAGACTTAAATTTGGGCGGTGCAGCATAACGCTACGCAATTGACCAATTTCAGAACCGACGTAATGCTTTTCCATAATTATTCCTTTAACTGTTTTTCAGAATAAAAAGGGCATGCGCCATGTGATGTATTTAATTGCATGGCGGCTAAGCTCAATTGATTTCGTGGTTCATACTAGGCAGTTAAATAATCCGTATTGTGATATTGCTCACGCGAAAATGGATATTAAGCGGTTTATTTTCATTAGGGAAGTTGCGATTAAGTGGTCCGCAGCTCCCGATATGACGCCCCAAACCGTCCTTTATCGACGTCCTGTGGCTCAATTTTCCAATTTTCAGCCCAAAATCGTCTCTTCGTGGCTGATTTTGGCCCTG
>NZ_JBMKHT010000065.1:0-17501 GCF_049238165.1 Enterobacter cloacae complex sp. IR5422
CGGGTCTGGCGGCGTTTACTGGAAAACTCACTGTCGGCAAAAGTCAGTTGCTGGCTCATCCGGTTACTCATTCTGGGTTCAGGTTACAACACGATGATCTCACATCTCGGACTTATTCGCACCTTCCCTAACCATCGCTTTCGGACCTTATCTGGCTTTTGCTGGAATAGCGCTCTATACCTGCCAGCTATTTGTGAATACCTATTAAATAACCGGGTCAAGTTTTTTTATCAATATTTTCGACGAGGAAAGAGAAGGACGACCTTTTATCCTCAGTGTATCGTAAAAGGCATAAGCTACACGGATTTTTAGCTTGTATCTTTTAATGGAGGAATACAACGCGTCTTTAAGGTTTGGATAACGGCTGTCTGCGTATTTAAAAACGCACTATGTGAATATCATTCCATGTTCTAAAGGAAGACATGGATCAATTTCGTTTACGAATAAATTTATCAGGAAAGAAAAATGAAATTTATTAAGCCTAAATATCTGGCGCTCTTTATTGCAGCGGCAACCGGTTCTGCATTCGCTGCTGCGCCAGGTGCACCGACCATCGGCTCCGGCAATGACAAATTTGCGCTGGTCGAGGTGGATCAGGCCGCGCAGGATTACAACAGCCTCGTCAAGGTACATAACGACGGCGTGGATGTGAAAGTCGAGTGGAACGTGTGGAGCGGCGACGCGCCAACGTCTGCAAAAGTGCTGCTGGATGGTAAAACCGTGTGGACCGGCGCAGCTGGTGCAAGCGGCTCAGCCACCTTTAAAGTGAAAAAGGGCGGACGTTATCAGGAGCAGGTGGAAGTCTGTAATGCCAGCGGCTGCACCAAAAGCGCCAGCAAGCTGATCATCGTGGCGGACACCGACGGCAGCCATCTGCTGCCGCTGAACGCGCCGCTGCAGGAGAACAACAAAACGTTCGCCAAACATACTGATAAAGTGGTTGCGGCGTATTTCCCTGAATGGGGCGTTTACGATCGTAACTTCCCGGTTGATAAAATCCCGGCAGCGAACCTTAACCACATCCTCTATGGCTTCATTCCAATCTGTGGCGGCGACGGCATCAACGATGGCCTGAAAACCGTTGAAGGCGGTAACAGCTTCTCCGTACTGCAGCGCGACTGCGCGGGCCGTCCGGACTATACCGTCGCCATTCACGATCCGTGGGCTGCGCTGCAAAAACCGCAGTCTGGCGTCTCCAACTGGGACGACCCGTACAAAGGTAACTTTGGCCAGCTGATGGCGCTGAAAAAAGCGCATCCGGACCTGAAAGTGCTGCCATCCATCGGTGGCTGGACGCTGTCCGATCCGTTCTTCCACATGGGCGACCCGGCAATCCGTGCCCGCTTCGTCTCCTCTGTGAAAGATTTCCTGCAGACCTGGAAGTTCTTTGACGGTGTGGATATCGACTGGGAATTCCCTGGCGGCGGCGGCGTGAGCGAACACCTGGGTAACCCGCAGCAGGATAAAGCGACGTATACCGCCCTGATGCATGACCTGCGCACCATGCTGAACGAGCTGTCTGCACAGACTGGCCGTACCTATGAACTGACCAGCGCCATCGGTGCGGGCCGCGATAAGATCGAAGACGTGGATTACACCGCTGCTCAGCAGTACCTCGACCACATCTTCCTGATGAGCTACGACTTCTACGGCGGCTGGAGCAACACCGAGCTGGGCCACCAGGCCGCACTGCGCGCGCCGTCATGGCGTCCGGACACGAACTACACCACCGAGAACGGCGTGGACGCGCTGCTTGCTCAGGGCGTACAGCCAGGCAAGATCGTGGTGGGTGCGGGCATGTATGGCCGCGGCTGGACTGGCGTGCATGGCTACACCGGTGACAATCCATTCACGGGTACCGCAACCGGTATGGTGAAAGGTACCTGGGAACCTGGCGTGGTCGACTACCGTCAGATCGTTAACGAGTACAAAGGCAAGCCTGGCTGGGAATATGGTTACGACGCGAATGCTGAAGCGCCATATGTCTTCAATAAGTCTACCGGCGACCTGATCACCTATGAAGATGCACGCTCTACCGCCGCTAAAGGCAAGTATGTGCTGTCGAAAAACCTGGGCGGACTCTTTGCCTGGTCTATTGACTCTGATACCGGCGACATCCTGAACGCGATGAACGAAAGTCTGCTGGGCGGTTCTACCCCGGTCGATCCGGTGGTCACCAACCATGCGCCAATCGCGTCTTCTGCGGATCAGAACGTCTCTGGCCCGGCAACCGTCACGCTTGATGGTTCTGCTTCCAGCGATCCAGACGGCGATGCGATTACCTACAAATGGACCCAGGTTTCTGGCCCATCTGTAACTCTCTCCAACAGCACCAAAGCGAAAGCAACCTTCAACGTTGCGGCAGCGACCAGCGACCAGACCATGGTGTTCCGCCTGACGGTTACGGATGCTAAAGGCCTGAGCAACGCCATTGATGTGCAGGTTGTGAACAAAGCGCCAAAAGCTAACCAGGCGCCAGTCGTGAACGCAATGGAGGCAGTGACGCTGCAGGCAGGAGAAACCTATGCTCTGCACGCGCAGGCTGTGGATCCAGACGGTGATGCGATGACCTTCTCCTGGAGCGTGCCAGCGGATATGCATGCAACCGGTACCGATACCGCGAACGTGACGATCACTGCACCAGACGTTGCCACCACGTCTACCTATACGCTGAGCGTAGTTGTAGGCGACGGCAAAACCAGCGTGCAGTCTAACGTGCAGGTAACCGTGAATCCGAAACCGGCTGACGTTACACCACCGTCTGATGAGGTTACACCTCCGTCTGATGACGTAACGCCACCCTCTGATGAAGTTACGCCTCCGTCAGATGACGTGACCCCGCCATCTGACGAAGGGTCTGCAACCGGTAGCTGCGATGCGCCTGTCGATGCTAACGCCAGCAAATATGCCGCGTGGGATGCCAGCAAAATCTACAACAGTGGCGATACCGTGAGCTTCGACCATCTGGTGTGGAAAGCGAAGTACTGGACGCAAGGCAACCAGCCTGGCTTCGGTGTGGATGCCTGGGAGCTGGTCAGCAACGTGAAGATGAACTGGCGTTCTGACCTGGTTTATAACGGCGGCGAAACCACAACCTACCAGGGCAACGTTTACCGTGCCAAATGGTGGACCCGCGGTGACAACCCGGCTAACAGCGATGTATGGGTGAAAGAAGGTCCTTCAACAGACTGCAAATAACCTTCTGAACCGTGGATTGCGGGAATGATATCAACCCGCAATAGTTGGTCACACCCCACTTCGGGTGTGACCAACACTTCAGAATTATCGCTAATGATGAGCGGAAAGAGGTTCAGTATTTAAAAAGCAGGTGCTCATGAAACGCGTGATTATATTTTTACTGCTGTTTAGTCAAAGCGTATTCGCGAACTGTTGGGATAACGCTGGACATTATTATCATGTCGATCCGTGGTTATTGTATGCAATTGCCAAAGTCGAATCCGGAATGAATCCCCACGCGGTAGGCTGGAACCACGACGGCACGCGTGACGTCGGGTTGATGCAGATTAACAGTTCACACTTCAGTGAGTTAGAACGTCAGGGTATTGATGAGAGTCAGCTTATTAATGAGCCCTGTACCTCCATTATGGTCGGCGCCTCCATCCTGTCCGGGATGATAAACGTGTATGGCTATAACTGGGAAGCGGTGGGCGCGTATAACGCCGGATTGAAAAAAGAAAATTATCCGCAGCGCATGCGTTATGCCCATAAAGTGTGGGCGAAGTATCAGCAAATAAAATCGGGTAAATAACCGTAGCGTTATTTTTATTTTTTGAAGAATTCCTTTCGGTGTTCTTCAGAAAATGAAAAAGAACCACACTCTCTGGCTTATTTATTAAGGGAGTAATACATAAGCCGGGAATGTACTCACCCTAGTTGCTTAAATACAGGATTATTTGAAATGACGAAAAGGACATTACTGAGCGTTCTCGTGGCGGGGGCATGTATTGCACCCTTTATGGCCCAGGCTGCATCACTGCAGGCGGCCAGCAGTGAGCCGTACACCATGAAAGCCAGCGATCTGGCGAAAAAGGAAAAAGAGCTGACCAATTTCCCGCTGATGGTTTCGGTGAAGGATACCATTGCGACCCTGGACAATAGCCTCGTTGAGCAGATTGAGCCAGGTCGTGCCTCGAACCCTGACAACGTCAAGCGCGTTGAAGGGATCGTGAAGGCCAGCGACTGGGAATATCTCTTCCCGCTGCGCGCTCAGTCTTATACCTACAGTAACTTCCTGAAGGCTGTTGGTAAATTCCCGGCACTGTGTAAGACCTATAACGATGGTCGCGACAGCGACGCCATCTGCCGCAAAGAGCTGGCGACCATGTTCGCCCACTTTGCGCAGGAAACCGGCGGCCATGAGAGCTGGCGTCCGGAAGCCGAATGGCGTCAGGCCCTGGTTCACGTCCGTGAAATGGGGTGGACCGAAGGCCAGAAAGGCGGCTATAACGGCGAATGTAACCCTGACATCTGGCAGGGACAGACCTGGCCATGCGGTAAGGACAAAGACGGCGACTTCGTAAGCTACTTTGGCCGCGGCGCGAAGCAGCTGTCTTACAACTATAACTACGGTCCGTTCTCTGAAGCGATGTTTGGCACCGTCCGCACCCTGCTCGACAAGCCTGAGCTGGTGGCGGATACCTGGCTGAACCTGGCGAGTGCGATCTTCTTCTTCGCCTATCCGCAGCCGCCAAAACCAAGCATGCTGCAGGTTATCGACGGCACCTGGCAGCCAAACGATCACGATAAAGCCAACGGCCTGGTTCCGGGCTTCGGCGTGACCACCCAGATCATCAACGGTGGCGTAGAGTGCGGCGGCCCAACCGAGATTGCCCAGTCTGAAAACCGCATCAAGTACTACAAAGAGTTTGCGAACTACCTGAAAGTGCCTGTTCCGGCGAATGAAGTGCTGGGCTGCGCCAACATGAAGCAGTTCGATGAAGGCGGCGCCGGCGCGCTGAAGATCTACTGGGAGCAGGACTGGGGGTGGAGCCCGGATACGCCGGACGGTAAGACCTACTCCTGCCAGCTGGTGGGGTACCAGACGCCGTTCAGCGCGTTCAAAGAGGGTGACTACACCAACTGCGTTAAGAAGTTCTATAACGTGAACATCATTAACGACGACGGCTCAGCCGTGACCCCAGGAGAAGACAAAACCCCGGCAGACACCACGCCGCCAGCGGATACGACGCCAGCGGAAGATACCACCCCTGTTGAACCGGCTACCGTGAATCACGCCCCTGTGGCGCAGATTGCGGGCCCAATCGGGGCGGTTGAAGCGGGTGCGCAGGTTTCCCTGAGCGCGGAAGGCTCCACTGACGCCGACGGTAACAAGTTGACCTACACCTGGCGTTCCCAGGATGGCCAGACCGTGACCGGTCAGGACAAAGCGGTGGTGACCTTCAAGGCACCAGAGTCTGCAACGGCTCAGCAGTACGAAATCGGCCTTACCGTCAGCGATGGCGAACTGACCAGCACCACGTCCTACCTGCTGAATGTGAAAGCGAAAGCCGAGTCTAAGGACGAAGGCACTTCCGGCTCTTACGCCGCGTGGAGCGCGAACAGCAAGTACAACGCAGGTGATATCGTGAACAACCACGGTAAACTGTTCCAGTGCAAACCGTTCCCGTACAGCGGCTGGTGTAACAATGCCCCGGCATACTACGAACCCGGCGCTGGCCTGGCGTGGGCTGATGCCTGGACGGCTCTGTAAAAGCAAACGGCAACCTTCGGGTTGCCGTTTTCGTATTTGCACCCTCTGTCTTTTACCGGGTGGCGCTGCGCTTACCCGGCCTACATGAGGCTAAGGGGCGAGGGGTCAGTACGGAGCCGTTGTAGGCCCGGTAAGGCGAAGCCGCCACCGGGCAAAAAGGCTAGCGATGCAGCTTCCCGTGATCCCGCAGCCACGCCGCCGTGCGCATAATCCCTTCATCCAGCGTCACAACCGGTTTATACCCCAGCTCATTCTCCGCCCGCGAAATATCCAGCGTGAAGTCAAAGTTGAGTTTAGAGACGCCGTAATGCGTCAGCGCAGGCTCTTTGGCTGTTTTACTGCCAAAGCGCTCCATGCTGCGGGCAATCATATCCAGCATTGGGTAGGGCACGGAACGGATACGGCAGTTGATCTGCAGCTCGTCGATCAGCCGCTGCACAATGCTGCGCAGCGTGCAGGGTTCGCCGTTAGTGATGTTGTAGGCGCGACCGGAGATCAGCTTATCGCAGTCCGGCTGGCTGGCCAGCCACATGGCGTGAACGGCGTTTTCGTAGTAGGTCATATCCACAAGGGCATCGCCGCCGCGCGGCAGCAGCACGCTGCCGTAATGGTGCATCATCTGCGCCAGACGCGGAATAAAAACCTTATCGTGCGGCCCGAACAGGCTCTGCGGACGCAGGACCGTAAAGCGGGTGTGCGGGTTTGACTGCGCCAGCAGGTCGATGACCTCTTCGCTGGCCGCCTTGCTGCGGGCAAACTCACAGGCAAAGCGAGCAGGGCGGAAATCTTCCTGCACGTCACGATGGTGGTGATAGTCGAAATAGAGTGACGGGGAGGAGATATGAATAAAGTTACGCACGCCCCAGGCAACGGCCCATTCCCCCAGACGGCGGGTGGCCCGCACGTTGGCGAGATCGAAGGCTTCCTGGGTCCCCCACGGGGAGGTAAAACTGGAGCAGTGCCACAGCGTGTCGATACCGGCGAGCATCACCTTCGCCTGCGAGGAGACCAGCTCCGTCAGGTCGGCATGGACGAACTCTGCGCCCATTTTTTGCAGCAGTTTACCCATCGCTTCGTTGCGACCGGTAGCCCTGACGCTGATGCCCTTGTTGCGCAGAAATTCGACCGCATTTCGGCCTAAGCCGCTGGTCGCCCCGGTAACCAGTACCTTCATAGCTATCCACTGTGTTGAAAAGAATTTCGTGCGCATTCTTTCGTGAATTACGGCGCTATGCAATGGGAAAGGTGAAAGAAAGAGAGTTTTATTTAGATCTTTTCCGTCTTTTGTTCTGCCCGTTGCGCAATGCGTTTCGCCATTCCCCGGAAGATAAACAGGTGGGCAGGGATCATCAACAGCCAGTAGAACAGACCCGGCATTCCGTGCGGATGCCACCAGGCGCGCACGTCCAGTTCACGATGATCGCCTTTGTCTTTCAGGGTAAAGCTGAGTCGGCCCAGCCCCGGGGCTTTCATGCCGAACAACAGCGCCAGCTGTTTTTCCGGTTCGACGATGATCACCTTCCAGCTGTCGACCGCGTCGCCCACCTCAAGATACGGGCGTGCCGGGCGGCCTTTCGCCAGCCGGTGGCCCACCAGCAGGTCCATCGCCCCGCGCGTTTGCCAGAGGAGATTACCGAAGAAATACCGTTCTTTGCCGCCAATCTGGTTCACCACCTCCCAGAGCGCGGCCAGGCTCGCGGAGGTTTTCACCGTGCAGCCCGCCTGTTTCGGGTAATAACCATACTCAGGCCGCCAGCGGGCAAAGGCCTGGGCGTCGTAGCCCCAGTCGCTGGAGTTCACCAGCTGTTCTTCTTCCTTGAGCGTATTGCGCACGGCGTCGTCAAAGCGGATCAGATCCTGAGGAATTAAGGCGCGCAGCGCGCGATCGTCGGCCAGCAGATCGTGCTTCAGCCCCTGGATCAGCGCTTTGGCGGTCGTCGGCGGCACCGAGGTGATGACATTCAAAAACCACACCGAAATCCAGCGCGTCGGGAAGGGAATGGGGATCAGCCAGCGGCGGCGGCCGCTGACGCGCATGAAATGTTCGAACTGCGCCTGATAGCTCAACACTTCAGGACCAGCGGCTTCCAGCACGCGGTGTTGCTCCGCCGGGTGATCCAGCAGGGCCACCAGATAATGCAGGAGGTTCTCCAGCGCAATCGGCGTGGTGCGCGAACGGACCCAGCGCGGCGGCGTGAGCACCGGCAGGTTGTAGACCATATCGCGCATCACTTCGAAGGCGGCAGACCCCGCGCCGACGATGATCCCGGCGCGCAGTTCGGTGACGGGGATATTGGCCCCCCGCAGGATGTCCGCCGTCAGCTGGCGGGCGCGCAGGTGATCGGACTGCTCGCGTTCAGGTGCCTGAAGTGAACTGAGAAAAATCACCTGCTTCACCGGGGTTTGCAGCAGGGCATCGCGGACGTTCATCGCTACCTGGCGCTCGTGGGCGATAAAATCTCCGCCTTCACCCATGCTGTGCACCAGGTAGTAAAGCGTGTCGACCCCTTCCAGCAGCGCGGGAAGCGCCTTTGGCCAGTTGAGGTCAACGTTGTGACAGGTAACGCCCGGCAAACCGAGTTTTTGCAGGCGTTCGGTATTGCGTGCCGCAGCCAGCACCTGGTGCCCCTGCTGGCTTAACGCCGCGGTGAGATGCTGACCGATATACCCGCTGGCGCCGAGCACCAGAATGCGTTGCGGCACGTGATGCTCCTTATCGCTGTAAAAACGCCTGCCAGTGTTTTACCACGTCGGCCAGCTGCTCGCGGTTGACGTCGAGATGCATGACCAGACGCACCACAGGTGAGGCGTTGATCAGCACGCCACGTGCTTTCATGAACTCGCCAAGCGCAGCGGCGTGGTCATCGCCCACGCGGACGAACAGCATGTTGGTGTCGTGGCGCATCACGTCGGCGCCAATTTCACGCAGCTGCGCCGCCATCCACGCGGCGTTGTCGTGATCGTCCTTCAGGCGTGCCACGTTGTTTTTCAGGGCATACAGCCCGGCTGCCGCCAGAATACCCGCCTGACGCATGCCGCCGCCGGTCATTTTGCGCCAGCGGTTGGCGCGCTTGATGTAGTCCGCGTTGCCGACAAGCAGGGAACCCACTGGGGTGCCCAGCCCTTTTGAGAGGCAGATGGTGAACGAGTCGCAATATTGCGTAATTTCTTTCAGCGCGCAGCCGTACGCCACCACGGCGTTGAAGATGCGTGCGCCGTCCACGTGCAGGCCGAGCCCGCGCTCGCGGGTAAACTCCCACGCCGCCTTCAGGTATTCGCGCGGCAGGACCTTGCCGTTGTGGGTGTTTTCAAGGCTGAGCAGCCGGGTGCGGGCAAAATGAATATCATCGGCTTTGATTTTCGCTGCGACTTTATCAAGGGGCAGGGTGCCGTCCGGCGCAGCGTCGATCGGCTGCGGCTGAATGCTGCCGAGCACCGCGGCACCGCCCGCTTCGTAGAGATAGTTATGCGCGCCCTGGCCGACGATATACTCTTCACCGCGCTCGCAGTGGCTGAGCAGCGCCACCAGGTTGGCCTGCGTGCCGGTGGGCAGGAACAGGGCGGCCTCTTTTCCGCTCAGCTCTGCGGCATAGCGCTGCAGCTCGTTGACCGTCGGGTCATCGCCGTAGACGTCGTCCCCGACCGGGGCGGCCATCATCTCTTCGAGCATGGCGCGACTCGGGCGGGTAACGGTATCACTGCGTAAATCAATCATGGCATGTCCTTATATTTAAAAAGGCGATGCCAGATGTTTTACCTGAGCCAGTTGGTTTTTGCCAGTTCGATCACCTCGTCACCGCGCCCGCTGATGATGGCGCGCAGCATGTACAGGCTAAAGCCTTTGGCCTGCTCCAGCTTGATCTGTGGCGGGATGGCCAGCTCCTCTTTGGCGACCACCACATCCACCAGTACCGGGCCGTCGATGGAGAAGGCGCGCTGCAGGGCTTCATCCACCTCAGAGGCTTTCTCCACGCGAATACCGGTAATGCCGCAGGCCTCGGCGATGCGGGCAAAGTTGGTGTCGTGCAGCTCGGTGCCGTCCGTCAGGTAACCGCCTGCCTTCATCTCCATCGCCACGAAGCCCAGCACGCTGTTGTTAAAGACCACGATTTTCAGCGGAAGCTTCATCTGCACCACCGACAGGAAATCACCCATCAGCATGCTGAACCCGCCGTCGCCGCACATCGCCACCACCTGACGCTCCGGTGCCGTTGCTTTTGCGCCCAGCGCCTGCGGCATGGCGTTAGCCATCGAGCCGTGGTTGAACGAGCCGAGCAGACGGCGCTTGCCGTTCATTTTCAGGTAGCGTGCCGCCCAGACGGTTGGCGTGCCGACGTCGCAGGTAAAAATGGCGTCGTCGTCCGCGAAATGGCTGATCTGCTGCGCCAGATACTGCGGGTGAATGGCTTTGTCGCTCGGTTTGGCGAGGTCGTCCAGCCCCTTACGGGCATCGCGATAGTCGCTTAGCGCTTTATCGAGGAACTTGCGATCGGTTTTCTCTTCCAGCAGCGGCAGCAGGGCGGCAAGGGTGGATTTGATGTCGCCCACCAGCGCCATATCGACCTTGCTGTGCGCGCCGATGCTGGCCGGGTTGATATCAATCTGAATGATTTTGGCATCCGTCGGGTAAAACGCGCGGTACGGGAACTGGGTGCCGAGCAGGATCAGCGTGTCGGCGTTCATCATGGTGTGGAAGCCGGAAGAAAAACCGATCAGCCCGGTCATGCCTACATCGTAGGGGTTATCGTATTCGACGTGCTCTTTGCCGCGCAGGGCGTGGACAATCGGGGCTTTCAGCTTTCCGGCAAATTCCAGCAGCTCTTTATGCGCGCCCGCACAGCCGCTGCCGCACATCAGGGCGATATTGCTGGCGTAACGCAGCAGCTGCGCCAGCTTTTTCAGCTCCTCCTCGGCTGGCGTCACCACCGGCTGCGGCGCGTGATACCAGTGGGTGCTGGCTCCTTCCGGCGCGGCCTTGAGCGCCACGTCGCCCGGGATAACGACCACGGACACGCCGCGATTCAGCACGGCCTTGCGCATGGCGATCGCCAGAACCTGCGGGATCTGCTCCGGGGATGAAACCAGTTCGCAATAGTGGCTGCATTCACGGAACAGCTCCTGCGGATGCGTCTCCTGAAAATAGCCGCTGCCGATTTCGGACGAGGGGATATGGGCGGCAATCGCCAGCACCGGCACGTGATTGCGGTGGCAGTCGAAAAGGCCGTTGATCAGGTGCAGGTTACCCGGCCCGCAGGATCCGGCGCAGACGGCCAGCTCACCCGTAAGCTGTGCTTCAGCGCCTGCGGCAAACGCGGCAACCTCTTCATGGCGGGTCGGCATCCATTCAATGGTCTTCATCTTGTTGAGGCTGTCGCTGAGTCCGTTGAGGGAATCGCCGGTGACGCCCCAGATACGTTTTACGCCAGCCTGTTCGAGCGTTTTCGCTATATATGCAGCCACGGTTTGTTTCATGGTTGTCCGTCTCCTTTTTGTGATAACGCTTACAAGCTTAGAAGAAAGTCTCCGTATTGCCCGTCACATCCCCCCAATTAAAAGGTGCTTTTCACGCGCAACGCTTCGGCATAATCTGATGATACCTCAGTGAAAACAGGAATCATTTCAAATGGTTAAATCATTGTTAATTGCTGTTAATGAAAAGCTATCGTGCGACGATCTCGGCAAACTCTTGTTACGACTTGCCGTCGGCGGGCTGATGCTCTTTCACGGTTTGCATAAGCTGTTTGGCGGGGTGGGCTTTATCAGCGGCATGCTGGTGGAGAAAGGGCTGCCGGGGTTTATTGCCTACGGCGTGTTGATTGGCGAAGTGGTGGCGCCGCTCCTGATTATTGTCGGGCTCTTTACGCGCCCGGCCGCGCTGGTGCTGGCGTTTACGATGATCGTGGCGTGGCTGATGGTGGGATTGGATGAGACATTCGCGCTCGACAAGGTCGGGGCATGGGCGATTGAAAGCCTGGTGTACTTCTTCATCGGCTCGCTGGCAGTGGCGTTTTTAGGGGCAGGGCGGTTTGCGCTGGGGAAAACACCTGCGTGGCGGTAGGGGGTGGAATCTGTTCCGAGGGAAGGGGTCTACGGACCCTTTTTTATTGGTGAGTTTTAAGTTGTTGATTTCACAACGGTGAATTGTTGGTGGGGAAAAAAGGGTTTACGGAGAATTTTAGAGGGATTTCTTTATATCACAAGAAGATAGGTGTAGATTGTTCCAGTTCACTGCCGTACAGGCAGCTTAGAAAAACTGCAACACAACATCCCATTCGCCGTCTCTGTTCACTGCCGTACAGGCAGCTTAGAAAATTTGAGCATAGAGCCATGACAGCGCACTTTTGTTCACTGCCGTACAGGCAGCTTAGAAACCGCTGTTGGGGCCTGGCTGGTGTAAGACGAATGTTCACTGCCGTACAGGCAGCTTAGAAACGGCCTCGACAGCGCATACACGGGCACCCGGCGTTCACTGCCGTACAGGCAGCTTAGAAAGAATTGTTTCTGCAGCTCTTCGGTCATGTACTGTTCACTGCCGTACAGGCAGCTTAGAAAAACTGCAAAACAACGACGTGCCACGCGCCATGGTTCACTGCCGTACAGGCAGCTTAGAAACAACTGATGCCGCCAAAATTAAATCTGGTGAGTGTTCACTGCCGTACAGGCAGCTTAGAAATTCGTAACCGCGAACAGCAACGAGCTCGCTGCGTTCACTGCCGTACAGGCAGCTTAGAAATGTGCAATCCTTTCAGGATTTCGATCACTTCAGTTCACTGCCGTACAGGCAGCTTAGAAAGCACTTCAGCCGGGTAAGCGTCGGTGGTTAGGGTCGAATGCCGAACAGGCAGTAGGCACAACGTAGGCCGGGTAAACGCAGTGCCACCCGGCAAAAAAGCCCGGTGGCGCTGACGCTTACCGGGCCTACGAACGAACGTTTATTGTTTATGCGAGGACCAGATCGCCCTGCGGATGGCACGAGCACGCCAGCACGTAACCCTCGGCAATTTCCGCGTCGGACAGCGTCATGGTGCTGGTGACGGCGTACTCCCCGGAAACCACCTTTGTTTTACAGCAGCCGCACACCCCGGCACGGCAGGCCGCCGCCACCGGTACGTTGTTGCTTTCCAGCGCCTCCAGCAGCGTCGTGCCCACGCGGCCAAAGAAGGTCTGCGCAGGCTGCAGTTTGGTGAACTGAATCCCGCTGGTTGCCGCTTCCGCCACCGGCGTGAAGAACTGCTCTTTGAAGAAGCGGGTCACGCCGAGCGCTTTCACCTCTTTCTCGACGATATCCATGTACGGCGCCGGGCCGCAGGTCATCACGGTGCGGTTCGCGATATCCGGCACGCTTTGCAGCAGCTCGCGGCTCAGGCGACCGGGCACAAAACCGTGCGTCGCGTTGTGCTCAGCCACCAGCGTCACCGGATAATCACGCCACTCCTCGGCAAAAATGACATCGTCCGGAGAGCGCACGCTGAAGATCGCCTGCACGTCGGCCTGCGGGCGGTTTTTTGCCAGCCAGCGGCGCATCGACATAATCGGCGTTACGCCACAGCCCGCCGCCAGCAGCAGGAATTTATCGTCCGCTTTGTCGTCACAGGTGAATTCACCCTGCGCGTCGGAGAGCCAGATATAATCCCCGCGCTTCACGTCACGGGTCAGCCACTGCGAGCCCGCGCCGTCATCAATGCGGCGGACGGTGAGCGTGATGTATTCGCTGACGCCCGGCGTGGAGGAGAGGGTGTAGGCGCGCAGGGTGTCCGCCGAATGGCGAACGCTGACCAGCGCATACTGACCGGCTCGGTACGGATAGTAGTCGTGGCACAGCAGCGACAGCGTCCACACATCCGGCGTCTCCTGATGGATGTGATGCACCTGCATCCGCCACGGGCAGTGTGAGGTTGGCATGGTCATAAATTACTCCTTACGCGCTCAACAGCTGCTTCATATCGTCTTCAACGTTGGTCACGGAACGCAGGCCGAATTTCTCGTTCAGCACCGCCAGCAGGTCCGGCGTCAGGAAGCCTGGCGCGGTCGGGCCGGTCACGATGTTGGTCACGCCCAGAGAGAGCAGGGTCAGCAGGATGACAATCGCTTTCTGCTCAAACCAGGAGAGAACCAGGGAGAGCGGCAGATCGTTGACGCCGCAGCCCAGTTTTTCCGCCAGCGTGACCGCCAGAATAATGGCCGAGTAAGCATCGTTACACTGGCCCGCATCGATCAGGCGCGGCAGGCCTTCGATGTTGCCGAAGTCCAGCTTGTTGAAACGGTATTTACCGCACGCCAGGGTCAGGATCAGGCAGTCTTCCGGCACGCGGGTGGCGAAATCGGTAAAGTAGTTACGCTCGCCGCGCGCGCCGTCGCAGCCGCCGACGAGGAAGATGTGGCGCAGCTTTTCGCGGCTGACGAGGTCAATCAGCGAATCGGCGGCGCCGAGCAGGGTTTCGCGACCGAAGCCGACGGTGATCAGATGCGGGATCTCGCTGTACGGGAAGCCTGCCATCTGCTGCGCTTGCGCTATCACCGGTCCGAAATCGTCACCTTCAAGATGGCTCACGCCCGGCCAACCGACGATGCTGCGGGTCCAGATGCGGTCGTCATACGCGCCCACGGTCGGGTCGATGATGCAGTTAGAGGTCATCACGATAGGACCAGGGAAGCGGGCAAATTCCACCTGCTGGTTCTGCCAGCCGCTGCCGTAGTTACCGATCAGGTGCTTGAATTTACGCAGCTCCGGATAGCCGTGCGCTGGCAGCATTTCACCGTGGGTATAGACGTTAACGCCGGTGCCTTCGGTTTGCTTCAGCAGGTTGTAGAGATCTTTCAGGTCATGACCGGAGATCAGGATGCATTTGCCCTCGGTCGCTTTGACGTTGACCTGCGTCGGCGTAGGGTGGCCGTAGGTGCCGGTTTCACCCGCATCCAGAATGCTCATCACGCGGAAGTTCATCTGGCCGATTTCCATTGAGCATTCCAGCAGCGCGTTCATATCGGCAGGCCAGGTGCCCAGCCACGCCATGATTTTATGGTACTGGGCGTAGATGTCGTTATCGTACTGACCGAGCACGTGCGCGTGTTCCATATAGGCCGCAGCGCCTTTCAGGCCGTACAGGCACAGCAGGCGCAGGCCGAGAATGTTGTCGCCAATCGCTGCTTTGTCTTTATTTGGGGTGAATTCGGCCGCCTGACGCTGCAGATCGCCGAGATCGTCGCTCACCAGCTGAAGGTCAGACATCGGGTTTTCCACGCGGGCGCTGGCATCCGCCTTCAGGCACTGCGCCTTCAGCGCTTCACGCAGGGCAATGGCTTCGCGGGCATAGCCAACAATGCGCGGAGAGTCGAAGTTAACGTTGGTCAGCGTGGAGAAGAAGGCGCGCGGGGCGAAGCTGTCGACGTAATGGTCGACAATGCCGTATTCGCGGGCTTTGCACGCCCATGCGGAAAGGCCTTGCAGGGCGGCAATCAGCAGGTCCTGCAGGTCAGATGTTTCTGCGGTTTTGCCGCACATACCCTGTGCGTAAGAGCAGCCATTGCCTGCCGGGGTACGGATGGTTTGTTCACATTGCACACAAAACATAATCACACCTGTTAAAGTTATATTTGATATACATGTTTAAGGTTATGCCTGTGCCAGAACGGAGAAAAGGGCTTTCTGCTACAAAATAGAGGGAGATTGATTTAGCGCAATTTTGGCGGCAGGCACCCTACCGCCAAAGAGGTATCAGGCCGAGAAGACGGCCATCAGAACCGGAACCAGCAGGCTTAAAATAAAGCCGTGAACGATGGCGGCGGGCACCATCTCCAGTCCACCAGAGCGTTGCAATACTGGCAGGGTAAAGTCCATCGACGTCGCGCCGCACAGGCCCAGCGCGGTAGAGCGGCTGCGGCGAACCAGCCCCGGGATCAGCATAATGGCGAGCAGCTCGCGCGCCAGATCGTTAAAGAAGGCAGCACTGCCGATGACCGGGCCAAAGGATTCGGTCAGCAGGATACCGGAGAGGGAATACCAGCCAAAGCCTGACGCCATCGCCAGACCGGTTTTCAGCGGCAGGTCGAGAATAAAGGCGTTAATGACGCCCGCTACCATGGAACTGGCGACCACAATGACCGCAACCATCATTCCCCGACGGTTTAAAACAATTTGCTTCAGCGTCATGCCATTATTTCGCAGCTGGATACCGATCAGGAACAGCAGGAAAATTAGCGTATATTCACTGGCCTCTGTCGCGTGCTGTAAAAATGCCCAGCCGGTCAGCCCAAGAAGAAAACCGAGCACCACGACGCCGCACAGTTTTAATGATTCCAGCGCCATCGCAATTCGGGAAGGCAGTTTTTCCTGATGATGATGGTTTTTCCACGGAACGGTGCGCTCAAGCCAGAATAATGCGGCGATATTACACAGCAAAATAACCACCACGGTGACCACAGAATAATGCAGGATGGAAAGCAGATTCGTCGCCAGATTATCCAGGAAGGCCAGGCTGATCCCCATAAAGAAAAGAATGACGTAAACAATCCAGCTGAGAAAACGGTTGATAAGCCGTAATGCGGATTCTCTGTGCAGCGGGATGAGATAGCCCACAATCAGGGGCAGCAGAATAATGAGGAGTCCTGAAAACATGAACAGCCGGTCCTTTTGAGTATCTGTTGAGCGCCAGAGACACTACCCAATAAAGACTGTTCAGTAAAGCGGCAATAAAAAAGCCGGGTGGCGGCTGCGCCTTACCCGGCCTACAAGTGCACACTCACGTGGGTCGGGTAAGCGTTAGCGCCACCCGACACCGCGCGCAATTAATCGCGTTTTTCCAGCAGGGTGCGGTACAGCACGCCACCCAGGATACCGCCGATAATCGGCATCACCCAGAACAGCCAGAGCTGCTCAAGCGCCCAGCCGCCCTGGAAGATGGCGACGGCGGTGCTGCGTGCCGGGTTAACGGAGGTGTTGGTAACCGGAATGGAGATCAGGTGGATAAGCGTCAGTGCCAGACCAATGGCAATCGGCGCGAAACCGGCTGGCGCGTGTTTATCGGTTGCGCCGTGGATCACCAGCAGGAAACCTGCGGTCAGCACAATTTCAATCACGATGGCAGACAGCATGGAATAACCGCCCGGAGAATGCTCGCCGAAGCCGTTAGAGGCGAAGCCGCTGGCCGCCGCGTCGAAGCCAGCTTTACCGCTGGCAATGACGTACAGAACGCCCGCTGCGATAATACCGCCCACCACCTGAGCGACAATATAACCAATTACCTCTTTCGCCGGAAAACGACCGCCGGCCCATAAACCTAATGTCACTGCCGGGTTAAAATGACCGCCGGAAATATGCCCCACGGCAAAGGCCATGGTTAATACGGTTAAACCAAATGCCAGCGCGACGCCGACAAAACCGATACCTAATTCCGGGAATGCTGCTGCCAGAACGGCGCTACCGCAGCCACCAAATACCAGCCAGAATGTACCAAAGCATTCTGCTGCCAATTTTCTAAACATAACCACCTCAAATAATTTTCCGCACGCTTTCCCGCGCGCGGGATATATCGCCATAAAGGGATGACGACTCAAAGAGTCCGTATTTTAGAAACCAATAACACCCCTTCGCCACTTAAATAAATTCGATTAATTTGATTTAAGGCAATGTGATGTCAATCCTTGGGAAGGTGCGAATAAGTCCGAGATGTGAGATCATCGTGTTGTAACCTGAACCCAGAATGAGTAACCGGATGAGCCAGCAACTGACTTTTGCCGACAGTGAGTTTTCCAGTAAACGCCGCCAGACCCG
>NZ_JBMKHT010000066.1:0-17192 GCF_049238165.1 Enterobacter cloacae complex sp. IR5422
TCTGGCGGCGTTTACTGGAAAACTCACTGTCGGCAAAAGTCAGTTGCTGGCTCATCCGGTTACTCATTCTGGGTTCAGGTTACAACACGATGATCTCACATCTCGGACTTATTCGCACCTTCCTTAAGGATTTGACTTACTGTTCCAGAAGTTTCTCAATTCTTTTACGGAACTTCGCCCCTTCCTTCAGGTTACGCAGCCCATAGTTTACGAACGCCTGCATATACCCCATTTTCTTACCGCAGTCATAGCTGTCGCCGGTCATCAGCATCGCGTCAACAGACTGTTTTTTCGCCAGCTCGGCAATCGCATCGGTGAGCTGGATACGATCCCAGGCGCCTGGCTCGGTTTTTTCCAGTTCCGCCCAGATATCGGCATTCAGAACATAGCGACCCACCGCCATCAGGTCAGAATCCAGCGTCTGCGGCTGATCCGGTTTTTCGATGAACTCAACGATGCGGCTCACCTGCCCTTCAGTTTCCAGCGCTTCTTTGGTCTGAATTACGGAGTACTCGGAGAGATCGCCTTTCATGCGCTTCGCCAGCACCTGGCTACGGCCCGTTTCGTTGAAACGTGCCACCATTGCCGCCAGGTTGTATCGCAGCGGATCGGCAGACGCGTTATCAATAATGATATCCGGCAGCACAACGATGAACGGGTTATCACCCACCACCGGACGGGCACAAAGAATAGAGTGTCCCAGACCCAGCGGCTGCGCCTGACGCACGTTCATGATGGTCACGCCCGGCGGACAAATAGACTGCACTTCCGCCAGCAGCTGACGCTTAACGCGCTGCTCAAGCAACGCTTCGAGTTCGTAAGAGGTGTCGAAGTGGTTTTCTACCGCATTCTTGGATGAGTGCGTAACCAGGACGATTTCTTTGATCCCTGCAGCAACAATCTCGTCGACAATGTACTGAATCATTGGCTTGTCGACGATCGGCAGCATCTCTTTAGGAATGGCTTTTGTGGCGGGCAGCATATGCATGCCCAGGCCTGCTACCGGAATGACTGCTTTCAAATTAATCATTATTTCTTCCACCTTAAAATGGTTGACGAATTATAGCTCTTAAACCTGTTTTCGCCAGCATGATTTGCCGTAATCCTGAAGCAATGTTACGCCTTAGCATCACATATTTCTGTAGTTGTAATCTGATTCGATCGCGCTTATATGCCAGGAATCGTCTTAAAACAGATTATTGTCGATTATCTGTGCGGCAGCGCAAAGTTCAGTCTTTCCACATTCACCACCTGCTGGTCGACCCGGTCAATATCCACCGAGCTTTGCCCCTTCTCGTTCACAGCTTTGATGTTCGCCAGCGAAAGCAGCGTCTCGTCTTTCGCCATAAATTTACCTCGTACATCTTTGCGCAGATCGAAGTTGATCTTCAGGGCAGGACCCACGGCGGCTTCCTGCATCACATTGATATTACGTAAGAAAAGATGCTGCGGCTTGTTGTGCAGTTCCAGCGTTGCGCGCTGCATTTCCACATTGGTAATCGCCACAAACGACGTCGCATTACCGGATGAAATCTGTATTCCGCGCAATTTATAGGCGAGCTGGCGGTTATCGAGATGAATATTATTGAGCTTGAAGTTCTGCGGGATGGACAAATAATCGCCTTTTATGACCCCATAGCCGATTAACATTCCCGCGCTGTTGACCATGTCGACATTATCAATAATGAAATTATCACAGCCATAAATGGCCACCGTGGCGTTGTCTATTCCTGCCTTTTTACTGAAGTCAGGGGTGATATTTTTAGCTTTAATATTGCGGATAACAAAGTGTTTCCCGTTTTCCACGTGCACCAGCTGGCGACAGTTGCTGCCGGTGATGTTGGCCACCACGAAGTTCTTAACGGTTTGCTTTTCCGGGTAGTCGTTGTCGTAGGTGCTCCCGGCAAGGCCAATGCCGATGCCCCAGTTGATCTTGCCGTTGGTGCAGTTGATGTTGTCGATGACATGATCGGAGATCAGGATATTGCGATCGTTGATGGCGACGTTCCATTCGATCGCATCGCCCTGCAGATGGCTAAATTTGCTGTTGGTGATGCGGGCGCCGTCCACCTGGTTATGGAAACCCTGGCGCAGGATGGCGTAATTGGCCTGACTTACGCTGATGTTATCAATCACCAGATTGCGCATCACGCTCGGTTTCTTACCGCCGATGTAGATTTGCGTCACAGGACCAAAACCGCTCATGGCCAGCCCTTTAATTACGCAGTCGGAGCCACGTACATCGAGAGTGATATTCTCTGTCCGTCCCTCGCCTTCCCCTATCACTTTGCTGCCTTCCTGCAGAACAAAACGGCCGCGGCCATTGCCGGTTAACGCCCCGCGGATCAGCAGCGTTTTACCGTCGGGAATGAAAATACCCGTGTTGATGTTTTCACAGGTCAGCCCGGCAGGGACAATGACTGTGTCACCATCATTAAACGCCTGCTTAAAGGCCGCGATCCAGTCGTTGTTATTGTACTGATTAACAGAGACCGTTCTTCCGCTCGCCGCCCGCGCAATGCGGGACGACAGCAGCGGCGTAGCCGCCAGAACGGACAGAGACGAGACAAAGGTGCGTCGGGTAATCTTTTTCAGCATACATCCTCGGCGTTACAACGTTTGCAGCAGGCTGGCTAACTGACGGTTAATCACCTGCTGGTTAAAATCGGCTTCAACTTTTTGTCGGGCATTGTGGAGCACGGGCTCCAGCGCCTGCTGGTCGATATCGCTGAAGGCAGCTAACCGATCGGCGAGCGCCATGGCGTTATTCTCCGGCACCAGCCAGCCGGAATGGTCAGACTTAATCAGCTCCGGGATCCCGCTGTGCAGGGTCGAGACCACCGGTATACCCACGGCCATTGCCTCCATCAGCGCCACCGGAATGCCTTCCATATCGCCATCGGCTCCCGTTACGGAGGGCAGCAGGAACACGTCCGCCTCATCGAGCATGGCCTTGACCTCGTGGCTCGGCTTGAAGCCCGGCATCTCTACAACATCTTCCAGCTGATACTGTTCGATAAGCGTGCGCAGACGACGCTCCCACGGCCCAATCCCGAGAATGCGGTAGTGGAAATCCACCCCGCGCGCTTTCAGCTGGCGGCAGGCTTCAATCGCCACATGCAGGCCTTTCTTCTCGGTCAGACGCGCGACGGAGATGATCTGCAGCGGCTTGCCCGGCACCTTCACCGGACGGCGGGTAAAGCGCGTTAAATCCACGCCCATGCGCGACACGGCAATTTTCTCTGCCGGGCAGCCCATGTTTTTCAGGCGTCCGGCCCACAGTTCACTGATGGGCAGCATCATGTCGCCGCGGCGGAAAAGCTGCTGGTACTCCGGCGTATAATGGTTCAGCACTTCACGGCTGGAGATGTCGATACCGTGGAAAATGGTCGCAATTTTACCGTCAATCACGCCCAGTTCGCGTAGCTTCGCGGCGGTCACGCCTGCCGGGCCAAAGTGGGCGATAAACACGTCAGCACGATACGGCTGCGCCGTTTGCCCGCAGATGGCCGAGAGAATTAAATTGCGTGATTCCGACCCATAGCGGGAAACATTCAACGCCCGCCACGTCGACGCGCGATGGATCCCACGTAAGGTCTGGCTGGCGCGGTGGCGCAGCTTGCTCAGCTTCCCGGACGGCTCATCCTGCAGCCAGCGTGTTTTGGCCTCCAGCCCATACTGGGTATACGCCGCATGGGTGTTTTGGGTATCGCCCTTTTGCAGGGCGATAATCTCCACGTCATATCCCATATCGATAAACGCGGTGATTTGGTTCAGAACAAAGGTCTCAGACGACAGCGGAAATTTCAGTAAGAAGAAACCAACCTTCATTTCCCCTCCCGCACGCGGTCAAGTACCGATTTCACCATCCCAATGCCCTTCTCGCGCTCGGCTTTCACCGCCAGCGCCAGACGTTCATTGATTGCAGGCAGCTGGCCAAGCGTGTCGCCCACCATCGCACCGAGCGATCCGTCCAGCAGATGACGAATATCAACGGCCATTTCCGGCATACCGAGCTGCTGCATAATGCCCGCGGACTTGTGCTCATAGTTAATGGCAATGGCCGGCGTGCCAAAGTTCATGGAGATAATGGCCGAGTGCAGTCGGGTGCCCACCGTCAGGTCGCAGGCGGAGAGCAGCTTGCCCATCTCCAGGTCGTTCAGCTCGTCCATCACCACGTGATAGCGGGACGGATCGTTCACCAGGTTGCGCAGGTTGAGCGCCACCATGCGGTCATCTTTGTTGTAGCTGTCGATACCGGTACAGGTGGACAGCGCCAGCACCTGGTACCCGCTGTCCAGCACGCGGTTCACCACGTCGGCGAATGCTTGCTCATACGCCGCCTGCGTCGTGCCTAAACGTTTATCGAAGGGCGCCAGCTCGCGCAGGGTGATCGCGACGGTTTTCTGTTTCGCCGTAACGTCGAGCCAGTGCTGCACCGCGTAGCTCGGCTGGAAGCTGTCGTCCTGGTGATCCACCAGCCAGGCGGTATCCACGCCGTGCTCAACTTTCGACGTGTCAATCTCGCTGCGCTTCATCATGTCAAGGCTGACCGACTCACGCAGGATCAGGGCATCGCAGTGGCCAAACACATAGTTCGCCAGCTGGTTAAACTGCGGATCCTGGAAAGGCCCCACGCTGTGGCCAATCATAAACAGCGGCTTTTTCGCCATGAACGTACAAAGCGCATGCTCAAACTGCGGCACGCCGTAGAGATCGACGAAGAACGAACCGCCGACCTGGATAATGGCGTCATAGCCGGACAGCAGACGAACAAAGTCGGTAAAGCCCTGCGCGATGGCGATGTTGCGCAGCTTGCCGGTATCGGTCACCCGGGAAAGCAGCACCTGATGCTGGTAGCGACGACGCAGTACTTTCTTCACGCGGCCCATCACGCCCGCGGCGTTGTTATGCTGTTTCATCTGGCTGTAAAGCGGATCGCCCATCACCGGGCGGTTCAGTAACCAGGATGAGCTGACAGGATAACGGCTCATCACGTCCACTTCGGTCTCAGGCTTAAGGGTGTTAATTGCATCCAGTAAACCGCGCAGGATGGCGCTGTCGCCACGGTTGCCGCAGGTATGGTTGCCAAGAATTAATAATTTCATAATGGCCTCTTAAATAACTAGCCTGCGCGAAGCAGCGTTTTCATTTTTTCGTTACGGCAAAACTGGCGCTTCATCTCAACGACCAGCGCATTGCGCGACAGCACAATCATCACGACGAAGGCCAGCGCACCCGCGGCAACCTGCACCGCCAGCAGCGCGGCCAGCGGCAGATGCCCGCTGAGGATAATGCCCAGGCCGTAGCTCACCGCCAGGGTCGGCAATGAGAGATAGAACGGCAGCCACAGGCTCAGGATGTACTGACGGTAGCTGGAGCCCAGCACCGGTTTAATCATGATGAAGTAGCTCAGGACGGTATTGACGATCTGCACCAGCAGGAAGCCCAGCGTCACGCCAATAGCGCCCGCCATGTGCCCGCCGACGATAATTGCCGGAATAAACAGGAAGGTTTTGAATACGTTGAACTTAAAGCTGATGTCCACGCGCGCTTTTGCCATCAGCAGGGACCCAATCGGGTTTCCCACGGAGCGCAGCAGCCCCACCACGCACAGCAGCTGCAGGATCGGGATGATGCCGTTCCACTTATCGCCAAACACCAGCGGCACGAAGTTGCTGGACACCACCATCAACCCCAGCAGCACCGGGAAGTTGATGATCCCCACTACCGAAAGCAGCTTGTAAAAGTTAATGCGCAGCTTTTCGGTGTCGTCCTGAATCTTGGCAAACGCCGGGAACAGCACGCGGGTGATTATTGGGTTCAGCTTCATCGGCGGCACCACCGCGACGTTGTAGGCCAGGTTGTAGCCCCCCGCCACGCTCGCGCCGAGAATACGTGCCAGCACCAGCGTCGAAAGGTTGGTGTTCACGTAGTTGATAATGCTGTCCGCCGTCAGCCACGCGCCAAAGCGCAGGTTGGACGAGACGGACGCAAGAGAGAAATGCAGTCCCGGGCGGTAAATTTTACGCCCAAAGTAGCCGAACAGCAGCGTGCGCACGGCAGAGTTCACCAGGTAACCGAGGATGGCGGTCATCGCCAGCGGCCAGAAATGGGCGCTCACGACGGTAAAGGTAAAGCCCGCCAGCACGGCGCTGGTCTCGATCATGCCGATCTTATTGAACTCCAGCTCTTTCTGCATCAGCGCGCGGAACTGCTGCCCGTGGGGGATCACCACGAACGCAAACGACAGCGTACGCATCAGCGGGGCGAGATCCGGGTTGTGCAGCACGCTGGCGATGGTATCGCTCAGCAGGAACACCAGCATAAACACGAAAATCCCCAGCCCCACGTTCAGCCAGTAGAGCGTGGTCAGCTCAAGATGGCTGATCTCTTTGCGCTGGATAATCGAGTTGGCGATACCAAAGTCAGACAGCGTATCGGCCAGCGCAATGATCACCAGCGAGACGGTCAGCAGGCCGAACTGGTGATTATCGATAATGCGCGCCAGCACCGTCATCTGCACCAGGCCGAGGCCAATGATGACGATGGTCGCCATCGCTGACCACTTGGCGCCGCTGATGGTTTTTTCACGTAAGCTCATCTTAGTACGCCGCTTTGTTCACGAAACCTTTGAAAATGGTCAGAAAAACAATCTTGATATCGAACCAGAGGCTCCACTCGCGGATGTACTCCAGATCGAACTCGATGCGTTTTTCCATTTTTTCCAGCGTGTCGGTTTCGCCGCGCCAGCCGTTGATTTGCGCCCAGCCGGTGATGCCCGGCTTCACCTTATGGCGCAGCATGTAGCCTTCAATCAGCGAGCGGTACTGCTCGTTGTGCGCCACCGCGTGCGGACGCGGGCCAACAATCGACATCCCGCCGGTAAAGACGTTGATAAACTGCGGCAGCTCGTCCAGCGAGGTGCGGCGCAAGAAGTTCCCCACGCGGGTGACGCGCGGATCGTTCTGCGTGGCCTGGGTCACGACCTTGTCGTTCTCCATCACCTTCATGGAGCGGAATTTCCACACCATAATCGGCTTACCGTCCATGCCGTAGCGGGTCTGACGGAAGATAACCGGTCCTGGCGAGCTCAGCTTCACCGCGAGGGCAATGCAGCACAGCACCGGGGAGATGAGCAGCAAAATCAGCGAAGAGAGCACGATATCTTCCAGACGCTTCAGCACGCGGTTAATACCGGACAGCGGCGTGTCGTACAGCGGTACGACCGGCACCCCGTTCACCTCTTCAATACGGGAGTGAAGAATGTTGAAGGTAAACACGTCCGGGATCAGGATCACTGAACAGGTGGTATCCGCCAGCTCGCGCATCAGCTGCTTAATGCGGGATTCGTCTTTCATCTGCATGGCGATGTAGACGTTGTGAATTTTGCCGGCTTTGGCATCGTCAATCAGCTGATCGTAGTTGCCCGCCCAGTCGGCAGGCACGCCGCCAGGCTTTGCGTCGTGATAAATCCCGACCACTTCAAAGCCTAACCACGGCTCTTTGCGGAAGCTGTCGAGCAGCACTTTCCCAACCGGCAGATCGCCTGCCACCGCCACGAAGCGACGGTTATAGCCCCGGTTGCGCAGCCAACCCGCGCCAAAGCGGATCAGGGAACGGCACACCACCATGCCGACGCTGGTCAACAGATACCAGCTCAGATAGGTCACGAGGCGATTATCAAAATCATGGCTAAATGCCACCAGGCCTGCGCTGAAGATCAGGCTCAGGGTCCAGTTCTGCAGCAGCAGCATCAGTTCAGTGGTCATTTTGACGCCGCGCCACGAGCGGTAGAAATCGGTCATACCGCCGATCATTTGAAACACGACCAGCGCAATCAGGGCCATCAGCAGATGCATATATAAGAACGGCAGCCCGCTGATCCGACACACCGCCCACAATCCACCGACCATGATGGTGATATCAGAAAAACGCTGCACCATAGAGATTAACGATGCATTCGTTCTCGCTCGTTCGCGTTTTTTTAGATTCGTCATCGTTGTTCCTGTATTCGGTTCCCCCTCCCACCGGGAGGGGCAGTTATTACTGATTCAACAGCGCCAGAATGTCCTTCGTTCGGGCTTCCATCAGCGCGGTGTCAGCGCGGGACTCCACGTTCAGGCGCACCACCGGCTCGGTATTGGACGAGCGCAGGTTAAAGCGCCACTGCGGGAACGCCATGCTGATACCGTCGGTACGGTCAATTTCCAGCGCGTGGATGGCAAAGTGCTGCTCCACGCGGGCAATCGCCTCGGCAGGCTGCGCCAGCTTGCTGTTGATCTCTCCGCTCGCCGGGAACGCCGCCATACGGTCGCGCACCAGCTCGCCCAGGGTTTTCCCCTTCAGGCACAGCAGTTCAGTCACCAGCAGCCACGGGATCATCCCGCTGTCGCAGTAGGCAAAGTCACGGAAGTAGTGGTGGGCGCTCATCTCGCCGCCGTAGATGGCGTCTTCTTCGCGCATGCGCTCTTTGATGAAGGCGTGACCGGTTTTGGACATCACCGGCGTGCCGCCTGCGGCAGACACCACGTCGACGGTGTTCCAGGAGAGGCGCGGGTCATGAATGATCTTCGCGCCAGGGTTTTTCTCGAGGAACGCTTCCGCCAGCAGGCCGACAATGTAGTAGCCCTCGATGAACTGCCCTTTCTCGTCGAACAGGAAGCAGCGGTCAAAATCGCCGTCAAAGGCTATACCCATGTCCGCGCCGTGTTCAATCACCGCGTTGCGGGTGTCGTCGCGGCACTCCGGCAGCAGCGGGTTAGGAATACCGTTCGGGAAGTTGCCGTCCGGGGTGTTGTGCACTTTGACGAAGGTCACCGGCACGTTCAGTGCTTTAAAGCGCGCTTCAAGGGCATCGACCACCGGGCCAGCCGCGCCGTTGCCGGAGTTAATCACCAGCTTCAGCGGCTTCAGGTTTGCCACGTTGATGTAGCCCAGCAGGTGGTCGATGTACTCTTTCTGCAGGTTGATTTTTTTGTAGCTGCCGCGCTTCGCCTCGTTCACCGGCGGGAAATCGTTGGCTTCCGCCAGGCGCTGCACGTCGCGCAGGCCGGTGTCGCCGCTGATAGGACGGGCGCCCTTGCGCACCAGCTTCATGCCGTTGTAATCCATCGGATTGTGGCTGGCCGTCACTTCAATACCGCCGTCCACGCCCAGGTGGAAGGTGGCAAAGTAAATCTCTTCGGTTCCGGACAGGCCGATGTCCAGCACGTCTACGCCCGCGTCCTGCAGCCCTTTCGCCAGCGCCAGCTTGAGGGATTCGCTGGTCAGACGCACGTCACCGCCCAGCACGATGGTCTGCGGTTTTAAGTATTCGCCGTACGCGCGGCCAATGCGCCACGCAATGTCTTCATTCAGCTCTTCGCCCAGCTTGCCGCGAATATCGTAGGCTTTAAAACAGGTTAATTTATCCATGATGACCCCTTTTTCAGGCAACAGTCGGTCCTGACCACTAAATGGCCAAATTAATTTTTTTGTCATTCGTAGGCCCGGTAAGCGCAGCGCCACCGGGCATGATGCAGAGAGCTACACTCGCCCGTAGCGGTCCTGGAAGCGCACGATATCGTCCTCTTCCAGATACGAGCCGGAGCGCACCTCAATTAAGTCGAGAGGAATTTTCCCCGGGTTCTCCAGACAGTGCGTCGCCCCCAGCGGAATATAGATGGACTCGTTTTCGCCCAGCAGTTTCACTTCACCGTCGATGGTGACTTTGGCGGTACCCGCAACCACCACCCAGTGCTCGGCGCGGTGATGGTGCATCTGCACCGACAGCCCCTCGCCCGGCTTCACGGTGATGCGTTTCACCTGATAGCGGTCACCGGCGTCAATGGAGTCATATTTGCCCCACGGACGGTAGACTTCGCGATGAATGTGGTGCTCGTGACGGCCATCCGCCTTGATCTTCTCCACCACTTTTTTAACGTCCTGCACGGCGTTACGGTCGGCAATCAGCACGGCGTCTTTGGTCTGGACCACAACAAGATCTTTTACCCCAACCGTGGTGACCAGGCCGGACTCGGCGTAGACGTAGCTGTTTTCCGTTTTGTGGCTAATGACATCGCCGTGATGGACGTTACCCTCCGGGGTATGGGCGCTGATCTCCCACAGGGAGGACCAGGATCCAACATCGCTCCAGCCCGCATCCATCGGTACCACGACGGCGTCAGCCGTGCGTTCCATTACCGCATAGTCAATGGATTCTTCCGGACAGGCGAGGAAGGCCTCTTCATCCACGCGGATGAAGTCGAGATCCGGATCCACCACCGCCATCGCTTTCTCGCAGGCGCTCAGAATATCCGGGCGATATTTGCGCAGCTCTTCCAGATAGCGTCCGGCGCGGAACAGGAACATCCCGCTGTTCCAGTAATATTCCCCGCTGGCGACATACGCCTGCGCGGTTTCCAGATTCGGTTTTTCAACGAACTGCGCCACGTCAAACGCCACGCTGTCGCCTTCACCCGGCGTCACGTTGCCGCGACGGATGTAACCGTAGCCGGTTTCCGGCAGATCCGGCACGATGCCGAAGGTCACCAGCTTGCCGCTCTCAGCGTAAGGAATGGCAGCACGCACCGCGTCGCGGAAGGCCTCTTCCTGCTGGATCACGTGGTCTGCCGCCAGCACCAGCATCAGCGGGTCACAGTCCGGGCTGCTGCGTTTTGCCGCCAGCGCCGCCAGGGCGATAGCCGGTGCGGTATTGCGTCCGGCAGGCTCCAGGATGATATTTTCTGTGAGTTTGTTCAGCTGGCGCAGCTGCTCGGCAACAATAAAGCGGTGCTGTTCGTTACAGATCACCACCGGGCTTTCACACTCCACGCCGTGGAGACGGTTTACCGTCGTCTGCAGCATGGTGAGATCCCCTTTCAGGCAGAGGAACTGTTTTGGATAGAGCACGCGGGACAGCGGCCACAACCGGCTACCAGAGCCACCAGCCATCACAACCGGATACAAAGTGGTTTGACTCATGATTTATCCCCGTATATCTGCAATAAATTGGCTCAGCACGTTCTCTTTCTCGAGCGTGCGTTCGGCATATTCACGTGCCACCGTGTTCACTTTTGGCATGGCAAGTGCCTGTTCAATGCCGGTGACCAGCGCCGGAACCGATTCCGGCTCTACGCACACCGCAATCCCCGGATAGCTGTCACACAGCTGGCCTAATTCAGTTTCGGCTTCGGCCGTAATCACCGCGTTACCGCCCACGGCCAGAATGTTGGTCAGCTTGGACGGCAGCACCGCATCCGCCGCGCCGCGCTTTTGCACCACCAGATGGCAGTCGCCCATCTTCAGCAGCGCAGGCAATGCCTCGTAAGACTGAAGCGGGAAGAATTTCACGTTGGTCAGGCCGCGAACGCTTACCATTTTTTCCAGCCGCGCTTTTCCACCGCCCTGCCCGACAATCACAAACATCCATGGATGTTCGTTCAGCAGTTGAGCCGCCTCGATCACGCTCTCCAGCCCCTGCTTTTCGCCGATATTGCCTGAGTAAAGAATGATTTTTTGATCTTCAGGCAAACCGAGCTGCGCGCGCAGCGCCTGAGCATCTTGCTCAGTCACGTCGCGAAAACGCGCCACTTCGGACCAGTTCGGGAAGAAGATCACCTTCTCCGCCGGGACACCTTTCTCCTGCGCTTTGTTCATCATGGAGCGCGAGATCGTTGAGACGTAGTCCACGTTGTGTAAGCCACTGCGCTCAAACGCGCTGGCGAGCTTCGCCACCTTGCCGCCTTTGCTTTTGCCTGCCATCCCCAGGCCCAGCATGGCGTCCACTTCATAATCCTGAATGTGCAGCAGGGTGCGCGCACCGGAGAGTTTGCCCAGCAGGCGCATGCCCGGCGTGCAAAACAGCGTCGGCACCACGCCGATAATGCGATCCGGCTTCCAGCGACGCTGCGCCATCAGCGGGAAGAAGCTGCTCAGGGCAAAGCTGCCGAGATGAATCAAGCGCTTCAGCGTCGAGGGCTGCTTAGGCACATACAGCGGGCAGCGCCAGACGGTCGCTGCACCCTCTTCGCGACGGTAGCGCCAGCTTGAGTAGCGCTCCCCCACTTTCCACTCCGGGTAGTACGGCGGCGCGGTAATAACCCGCACGTCATGTCCCTGGCTCGCCATCCACTCGACCATCTCGCCGGTGTATTTTCCGATGCCGGTTAATTCCGGCGAGTAGTTGATTCCGTATACGAGGATCTTCATAAGCCCGGCACCCCGGACTGACGTTCAGCGAGGAAATAGGCACGGCTGTTGTCATGCACATTGTCGCTCGCCAGCAGCGCCTCTGGCGTCTGCCAGCGGTAGTCGTCATGCTGAGAATCAGGCAGACGCAGGTCTGCCTCACTCACCTTCAGGCGGAACCCCAGCACGATGTAGTGTGTGGAGAACCCGGTACCCGAAAAGTTATCGTCATAGAAGTGCTGCCAGACCCCGTAAAACTGGCCCGCTGCCATCGGCAACTGCAGGCCCAGTTCCGCCAGAGTGAGACGCTCAAACGCATCGGTCAGCGTCTCATCCTTTTGCACGCGCCCGCCGGGCACGAACCAGAAGCCCTGTGCAGGACGGTTGGTTCGTTTCCCCAGCAAGAACTCGCCGCGTTCGTTCTCCACGATCAAATCAATTGAGATGAGCGGAGTGGAACGCACTACCGTGGCAAAATCTTCCTGACTTAAAAACATCGTTACCCCCGGAAGCGGTGCTGGTTTTCCAGGAACCACTGATAGGTGCTGGCCAGCCCCTGCTCCAGTGACACCTCGTGATACCAGCCCAGCTGATGCAGACGGGTCACGTCCAGCAGTTTGCGCGGCGTGCCGTCCGGTTTCGTGGCGTCAAACACCACGCGGCCTTTGTAGCCCACCACCTGCGCGATGGTCTGCGCCAGCTCGCGAATGGTGCAGTCCACGCCGGTGCCCACGTTGATGTGCGACAGCATCGGCTCGGTGTTCTCCTGCCACACCTCGCGATCCAGCTCCATCACGTGAATGCTGGCCGCAGCCATGTCGTCCACGTGCAGGAATTCGCGCATCGGCGTACCGCTGCCCCACACCACCACATCCGGCGCGTTCTCGGCGGTCGCCTCGTGGAAGCGGCGCAGCAGCGCCGGGATCACGTGCGAATTGCTCGGGTGGAAGTTGTCGTGCGGTCCGTACAGGTTGGTCGGCATCACCGAGCGATAGTCTCGGTTGTACTGACGGTTGTAGGACTCGCACAGCTTGATCCCGGCAATTTTGGCAATCGCGTACGGCTCGTTGGTGGCTTCAAGCGTGCCCTGCAGCAGCTCGCTTTCAGCGATCGGCTGTTTTGCCATTTTCGGGTAAATACAGGATGAGCCGAGGAACAGCAGCTTGTTCACGTTGTGCAGATGCGCCGCGTGAATGATGTTGCTCTCAATCATCATGTTTTCGTAGATGAAATCCGCCGGGTAGGTGTTGTTGGCAACAATGCCGCCCACCTTCGCCGCCGCCAGATACACCTGGTCAATACGTTCGTTTGCAAAGAAGTCCTGTACAGCACGGCTGTCGAGCAGGTTCAGCTCGTCGCGCGTGCGGACAACCACTTCGACGTCACCGCGCTGTTCGAGCTGGCGAACAATCGCGGAACCCACCATTCCGCGATGACCGGCGACAAAAATACGTTGTTTTGTCATTCTCAGGACTCCAGCGCGATGGCAACCTCGTAGCCATGAGATTTGAGCAGGGAGTGTTTTTTCGCTGCTTCAAGATCTTTGGCTACCATCTCGGAAACCATCTCCTGCAGAGTGGTTTCTGGTTTCCAGCCCAGCTTCTCGTGCGCTTTGGTTGGGTCACCCAGCAGGGTTTCCACTTCAGCAGGACGGAAGTAGCGTGGGTCAACCTGCACAATCACGTCGCCTGGCTTCACGCCCGGTGCGTCATGGCCGGTCACGGAAACCACGATGCCCTTCTCTTCTACGCCGGTGCCTTCGAAGCGCAGCTTGATGCCCAATTGAGCGGCAGCCATTTCGACGAACTGACGAACGGAGTACTGCACGCCGGTGGCGATCACGAAGTCTTCTGGCTGTTCCTGCTGCAGCATCATCCACTGCATTTTCACGTAGTCTTTGGCATGGCCCCAGTCACGCAGGGAGTCCATGTTGCCGAGGTGCAGGCACGATTCCAGACCCTGCGCGATGTTGGCGATAGCGCGGGTGATTTTGCGGGTTACGAAGGTTTCGCCGCGACGTGGAGATTCGTGGTTGAACAGAATGCCGTTACAGGCGTACATGCCGTAGGATTCACGGTAGTTCACGGTGATCCAGTAGGCGTACAGTTTCGCTACCGCATACGGAGAACGTGGGTAGAACGGCGTGGTCTCTTTCTGTGGGATTTCCTGCACCAGGCCGTACAGCTCAGAGGTGGATGCCTGGTAGAAACGGGTTTTCTTCTCAAGACCCAGGAAGCGGATCGCCTCCAGCAGACGCAGGGTACCCATGGCGTCCACGTCAGCGGTGTATTCCGGAGACTCGAAGGAGACCGCAACGTGGCTCATCGCGCCCAGGTTGTACACTTCATCCGGCTGCACTTCCTGCAGGATACGGGTCAGGTTGGAGGTATCGGTCAGGTCGCCGTAGTGCAGGTGGAATTTCGGGTTCGCCGCGTGAGGATCCTGATAAATATGATCGACACGTTCGGTGTTAAATGAAGACGCACGACGTTTAATACCGTGTACTTCGTAACCCTTTTCCAGCAGTAACTCTGCCAGGTAAGAACCATCCTGCCCGGTAACGCCGGTGATGAGAGCGACTTTAGACATGTTTATATTCCTCTACTTATGAATTTAATCAGTTTCAACGCGTTCGCGTATCACCACTGCGGGGTTGCCACGACAAATTTTATTTGCCGGTAGCGATTTAAAAACGCTGCTGCGGGCACCGACTACCGTGCCATCGCCAACAGAAACACCCGGTGCAACAAAAACATCCGTTGCCAGCCAGCATTTTTCACCAATCACAATAGGCGAAGCGGTAATATCAAAATGCTGACTCATAAAGTCGTGGCTGCCGGTGCACAAATAACATTTCTGTGAAACCACCGAATTCGCGCCAATCGTAATCTCGCCCAGGGTATATAACACCGCGTCATCCCCTACCCAGGCGTAATCCCCAAGCGTTAATTTCCAGGGATAGGTAATTTTCACCGAAGGACGAATGACTACGTTTTTTCCTATTTTTGCGCCAAACAGACGCAATAAAAATGCTCGCCAGCGGTACAGTATTTGCGGTGACCAGGCAAATAAGGTGGCCTGAACCGCCCACCATAGCTGCACTTTAATACCGCCCGCCCCCCGAAAACCTTTCGGTACGGAGAAACCGTTCAGATCCTGCATTACGTTTCCTTATATTCAGGCTTTGTTATATAAGGCTTTCGTTTTACTCGTGGTGCGCACGCGTAAAAAATAAGATAATTCCGCCCAGAACCCAGGCACGCGTAATATTTTACGCTGCACGTTTTTGGCATCCTGGCACAACTCCAGATTATTCGAGGTTGACACACCACCCATTGAAAACTCAGATACCAGCCCTTTAATTCGGCGGAACGGGTAACCTGACTTATACAGACTGGCTGCCAGTGCATAATCGGATGACACTTTATACTGCAAATCGTAAGGCTGTTTTTTCAGACCTTTTACCGGGAAGAAAATGGCCTGATGGCTGGCCGGTAAGCTGTGGTAGATATACCAGCCCGGCTTCGCGCTGCGGCACACTTTATGTCCGTCGCCAAAATCAAGCAGCGCATCGCCAATATACATGGCGTCCTCTTTCTGGCGCGCCAGCTGGCGGGCAAACAGCGCCACGTCGTCATGGAAGATATCACCTGAATTCAGAAAGATGGCATAACGGCCTTGCGCCATGTTAATGCCTTTGTTCATTGCATCGTAGATGCCTTTATCTTTCTCGCTGATGTAGCGTAAGTTGAACTCACCGTTGAGTTTTTCCAGAAACTCTGCCGTGCCATCGTTCGAGCCGCCGTCGACCACAATCCACTCAAAGGTGAGGCTTGGATCGCGCGCCAGGTTGCGCAGCGAGCGCCAGGTTTTTACCACCCCTTCGTAATTACGAAAAGCGACAGTAATGACGCTAAGAAACATAAATCACCTCATTTCGTCATACGTGCGTAATATTAAGCGCTTTGCGCAGAATAAACGGACAGACAATCAAGAAAGCATATTCCGGGCTAAATATTGACCCGGTAAAAAACAGCGACACCGGCGTAAATAGATAAAGTTGCACGCGAAAGTTCTGGTTATCACCAAACGCGTTAATCATCATTTTGAAAACTTTAAACAGATACCACAGCGTCAACAGTACGGCGAACCACGAAAAATAAATAATTAACAGATACAGACCATTGTCTATGGTTTTACCGACATCCGCACCGTTAAAGATTCCGAATGATGCAACATATTCGTAAAGTGAGCCGAATCTTACTACACCATCAATATGGGTTAAGGAATAACCCACCATCACCAGTGGTCCAATGATGCGATAATAGGACGAGGACCCTTCCGTTCCCAAATCACCCAGACGTTCTGAGATGTAGGGGAAGGCAAATATCACGCCCACCATAAATACCGTCAGAGAGATAATCGCCAGCGGCAGTTTTTTCTTAATCGCATCTTTGTTCAGGTACTGAAACGCCCATTCCAGCAGGTAAAACAGGATAAATGTCATTACCCCTGAGAACGATCCAGACAGAACGATTCCTGCAAGAATCATAGCATCGGTCTTAGGCGTTTTGATACCAAACTGTTTGATGCTGAGCCAAATTGAGATTAACGCCAAAGCGAAAAACGCCGGTTCAAAATAGAGGGCCGTGGTACGCTTCCCGCCGAACTTGATGAAGTTCAATACATAGCTGTTGCTGTAAATGAGATATTTCGAAATTATCTCCATCAGGCTGCTGCCGCCGGTAAGAATAATTTGCGCCATCTCCATAGCAGCAAGCATAACAATTAACGCAACGGCAATATAAAAGAACCTGAGGATTTTCCGATAATTGTGCGGAGAAATCGTTTTAAAGCGAATACTCCAGACCATGCCGATAATAATGACAATATAAAGGAAGTTGCGATTAAGTGGTCCGCAGCTCCCGATATGACGCCCCAAACCGTCCTTTATCGACGTCCTGTGGCTCAATTTTCCAATTTTCAGCCCAAAATCGTCTCTTCGTGGCTGATTTTGGCCC
>NZ_JBMKHT010000067.1:0-16397 GCF_049238165.1 Enterobacter cloacae complex sp. IR5422
AGGCCATCATCTTCAACGGAATAACGCTTGCGTACTACGACCGAAAAACCCAGAGTGTGGTGCGGATAGACTAAAAGTGTTACCTATGTTCCCGGTCTGATCTGTCACCTATGTATCCGGTCATACAGAAGCGCCACCGGGCGAAAATCAGCTGCGCTGACGCACCGCTTCAAACAGGCAGATGCCCGTCGCAACAGACACGTTCAGAGAGGACACGCTGCCCGCCATCGGGATGCTGATCAGCTCGTCGCAGTGCTCGCGCGTCAGGCGACGCATGCCTTCACCTTCCGCTCCCATCACCAGCGCCAGACGGCCGGTCATTTTGCTCTGATACAGGGTATGATCCGCTTCACCGGCAGTACCGACGATCCAGATGTTCTCTTCCTGCAGCAGACGCATGGTGCGCGCCAGGTTGGTCACGCGGATCAGCGGAACGTTTTCCGCCGCGCCGCAGGCCACTTTCTTCGCCGTCGCGTTCAGCTGCGCGGAGCGATCTTTCGGCACGATCACCGCATGCACGCCCGCCGCATCCGCGCTGCGCAGACACGCGCCGAGGTTGTGCGGATCGGTAACGCCATCGAGGATCAGGAAGAACGGATTCTCGAGCTCAGCGATCAGATCCGGCAGATCGTTTTCCTGATACTGACGGCCCGGCTTCACGCGGGCAATGATCCCCTGGTGAACCGCGCCTTCACTTTTCTCATCCAGGAACTGGCGGTTAGCCAGCTGGATCACCACGCCCTGCGCTTCCAGGGCGTGGATCAGCGGCATCAGACGTTTGTCTTCACGCCCTTTCAGAATAAACACTTCCTGAAAACGCTCCGGTGCGCGCTCGAGAAGGGCCTGCACCGCGTGGATGCCGTAAATCATTTCACTCATTGATGGTTCTCGTAATAAGTATTTCCCCTCTCCCGGTTGGGGAGAGGGTCAGGGTGAGGGGAGAATTTACTCCGCCTGCTTTTTCTTAGCCGCGCGCTTCGCTTTGGTGGCGGCCGCTATTTTCTGTGTCTTCGCGGAAGGTTTCTTCGCGGCACGGGCTTCTTTCTTTGCCGCCTTCGGCTTCTGCTTCTTCTCGCCGCGGAAGGCGCTGTCCGGCTCGAAGTTCACCTTCTTACCGGCCTGACGGCGCTTGCCGCTCGTTTTGCCGTTTCCGCCTTTTTTCGCTCTTTCGCGCTCGGTTTTACCGACGTTACGCGGTGCGCGCTCGCTGGAGATCAGGCTGAAGTCGATTTTACGGTCGTCCATATTCACGGCCTCAACCTTCACTTCCACACGGTCGCCCAGGCGGTAGGTCTGGCCGCCAGATTCGCCGATCAGACGCTGACCGACCTGGTCGAAGCGGTAGTAGTCGTTATCCAGGCTGGAGACGTGCACCAGACCGTCGATAAACAGCTCGTCCAGACGAACGAAGAAGCCAAAGCCGGTCACGCTGGCAATCACGCCTTTGAAGACGTTACCGACCTGGTCCAGCATAAAGTCACACTTCAGCCAGTCCGCCACGTCGCGGGTAGCTTCATCGGCACGGCGTTCGGTCATGGAGCAGTGCTGACCCAGCTGCAGCATCTCTTCCATCGAATAGTGGTAGCCACCGGTTTCGGTGGTGTTCCCTTTATGGCCCTGCTCCTGCGCCAGCAGATACTTGATCGCACGGTGCAGCGAAAGGTCAGGGTAACGACGGATCGGCGACGTAAAGTGGGCGTAAGACTGCAGCGCCAGGCCGAAGTGACCGCGGTTTTCCGGATCGTAAATCGCCTGCTTCATCGAGCGCAGCAGCATTGTCTGTAGCATTTCTGCATCAGGACGATCGCTAATGGATTCCAGCAGCTCGGCGTAATCGCGCGGCTCTGGCTTATTGCCGCCCGGGAGCTCCAGGCCCAGTTCAGCCAGCACAGAGCGGAACGCGGTGATGGCTTCCGTCGACGGTTTATCGTGAATACGAAACAGCGCAGGCTCTTTGGCTTTCTCAACGAAGCGTGCCGCCGAGATGTTCGCCAGGATCATACACTCTTCAATCAGCTTGTGCGCATCGTTACGCTGAGTCTGCTCGATGCGCTCAATGCGGCGCTCGGCGTTGAAGATAAATTTCGCCTCTTCGCTCTCAAAGGAGATCCCGCCGCGCTCTTCGCGCGCCTGATCCAGCGTTTTGTAGAGGTTATGCAGCTCTTCGATGTGTTTGACCAGCGGCGCGTACTGTTCGCGCAGATCCTGGTCGCCCTGCAGCATATGCCAGACCTTGGTGTAGGTCAGACGCGCGTGCGAGCTCATCACCGCTTCGTAGAATTTATAGCCAGTTAAGCGCCCTTTGTTGGAGATGGTCATCTCGCAAACCATACAGAGGCGGTCAACCTGCGGGTTCAGGGAGCACAGGCCGTTAGACAGCACTTCCGGCAGCATCGGTACAACCTGCGACGGGAAGTAGACCGACGTACCACGGCTGCGCGCTTCGTTATCCAGCGGGGTATGCGGACGAACATAGTAGCTTACGTCTGCAATCGCTACCCACAGACGCCAGCCGCCGCCGCGTTTTTTCTCGCAGTAGACGGCATCATCGAAGTCACGGGCGTCTTCACCGTCGATCGTAACCAGCGGCAGGGAGCGGAGATCCACGCGGCCCACTTTGGATTCTTCCGGCACTTCTTCGCGCAGGCTTTCGATCTGCTCTTCAACCGCTTTCGGCCAGATGTATGGAATTTCGTGGGTGCGCAGCGCCATATCAACGGCCATGCCGGTGCCCATATTATCGCCCAGCACTTCGACGATTTTACCTACCGCTTTGGTGCGACGGGTTGGGCGCTGGGTGAGTTCCACCACCACCACAAAGCCCATGCGGGCGCCCATCACCTCTTCAGGTGGGATCAGGATGTCGAAGCTCAGACGGCTGTCGTCCGGCACCACGAACCCCACGCCCGCGTCGGTAAAGTAGCGGCCAACAATCTGGCTGGTTTTTGGCACCAGGACGCGCACGACGCGCGCTTCTCGGCGACCTTTACGGTCAGCGCCCAGCGGCTGCGCCAGAATTTGGTCACCGTGGATGCACATTTTCATCTGTTCAGATGAGAGATACAGATCGTCTTTACGGCCTTCCACGCGCAGGAAGCCGAAGCCATCGCGGTGACCAATGACGGTCCCTTTCAGCAGATCGAGGCGTTCTGGCAGCGCGTAGCACTGGCGGCGGGTAAAGACCAGCTGCCCGTCACGCTCCATCGCGCGCAGGCGGCGGCGAAGGGCTTCAATTTGCTCTTCACCTTCAATGTTTAATTCAACAGCAAGTTCTTCACGATTGGCGGGTTTTTCGCGTTTTGTTAAGTGTTCAATGATGAACTCGCGGCTGGGGATAGGATTCGCGTATTTTTCGGCTTCGCGTTCCTGGAAAGGATCGTGTGACATGTCGGTTCCTCCGTTGTCAGCTCCGGTGGAAATTTTCTTCATTCCACCAGCAATAATTTATAAAGCGGTTGATTTTCTTCAACCAAATCGGCCAGCGTGTAGTTATCCAGCTCCTTGAGAAAACTTTGCACGGCCTTAGAAAGCGCCTTTTTCAGGCGGCAAGCGGGCGTGATGTGGCAGAACTCGCTGCTGCAGTTCACCAGAGACAGCGGCTCCAGTTCACGTACCACATCGCCAACACGAATACTCTGTGCCGGTTTACCGAGACGGATCCCACCATTCTTCCCGCGGACGGCAGCAACGTATCCGGCACGACTAAGTTGATTGATTATTTTGACCATATGATTACGGGATACGCCGTAGACCTCTGTGACTTCAGAGATACTGGTCATTTTCCCATCGGGTAACGACGCCATGTAGATCAGGGCGCGTAAGCCGTAATCGGTGAAACTTGTTAACTGCACATCAACCTCAGGAAAAAGGGAAATCGCGGACAAACCGCAGAAATATTCATTAATGATGATAAACCAGCCAGATAGTTAGCGGCTAATTTATTTGACAGACGGGGCGAAAAAGCGGAGATCCAGGAGCGGTCGCCGGATGGCGCTACGCTTATCCGGCCTACGGGTCTCCCCGCAGGCCAGCAGTCACGAAGATTATGCGTCGAACGGGTCGCGCAGGATCATCGTTTCAGTACGATCCGGGCCGGTAGAAATAATATCGATCGGCACTTCGGTCAGTTCTTCAATACGCTTGATATAATCCAGCGCCGCCTGCGGCAGGCCGCTACGCTCTTTCACACCGAAAGTGGTCTCAGACCAGCCCGGCATGGTTTCGTAGATTGGCTCAATGCCTTCCCAGTCGTCAGCAGCCAGCGGCGTGGTGGTCACTTCGCGGCCATCAGGCATACGGTAGCCTACGCAGATTTTCACTTCTTTCAGGCCGTCCAGTACGTCCAGCTTGGTCAGGCAGAAGCCAGACAGGGAGTTGATCTGCACTGCACGACGCACGGCAACCGCATCCAGCCAGCCGGTACGACGACGACGACCGGTGGTCGCGCCAAACTCGTTACCCTGCTTGCACAGGAACTCGCCGGTTTCATCAAACAGTTCGGTCGGGAATGGACCTGCACCCACGCGAGTGGAGTACGCTTTGATGATGCCCAGAACGTAATCCACATAACGTGGACCCAGGCCAGAGCCGGTCGCCACGCCACCCGCGGTGGTGTTGGAAGAGGTTACGTACGGATAGGTACCGTGGTCGATGTCCAGCAGCGTACCCTGCGCACCTTCGAACATGACGAAATCGCCACGCTTGCGCGCCTGGTCCAGCAGATCGGACACATCAACAACCATACCGGTCAGAATGTCTGCAATCGCCATGACGTCATCCAGCACTTTCTGGTAGTCAACAGCGTCAGCTTTGTAGAAGTTCACCAGCTGGAAGTTGTGATATTCCATCACTTCTTTCAGTTTTTCAGCGAAGGTTGCTTTGTCGAAGAGGTCACCCACGCGCAGACCGCGACGTGCAACTTTATCCTCGTAAGCCGGGCCGATACCACGACCGGTGGTGCCGATCGCTTTCGCGCCGCGTGCTTTTTCACGCGCAACGTCCAGCGCCACGTGATAGTCCAGGATCAGCGGGCAGGCTTCGGAGAGCAGCAGACGCTCGCGAACCGGGATACCACGGTCTTCCAGACCTTTCATCTCTTTCATCAGCGCCGCTGGAGACAGCACAACGCCGTTACCGATGATGCTGGTGACGTTTTCGCGAAGAATGCCTGATGGAATAAGATGGAGGACGGTTTTTTCACCGTTGATTACGAGAGTATGGCCTGCGTTGTGACCGCCCTGGTAGCGCACAACATATTTAGCCCGTTCAGTCAGAAGATCAACAATCTTCCCTTTACCTTCGTCACCCCATTGGGTGCCCAGTACGACGACGTTGTTACCCATTTTTTTCAAAATCACCGTTTGCTTAAAAATGGATTCTACCATCGCTTTTTCAGATATACAGCACTTTTTGACCTCAGAATATCCCAAATCCGACCACTTTTTGATCAGCCAATCGTTTTCCTCAACATGTAGTAGATCACGATGCCCGCAACCACAAGACCGCCGCCAAAACGACGTAAAATATTATCCGGCAGTTGGCTCATGGTGGCGATCATTCGACGCCAGGCGCGTGGATAGAGCATCGGTCCCAGACCTTCCAGCACCAGGACCAGGGCCAGCGCGAGCCAGATCGTTGAATTCATTTTTGTTCCTTATAAAAGAAAACCACCGCTCCGTGGGAAGCGGTGGTTTGAATACTCAAACGAGTCTGAGTTTATCGCGTTGCGTTAGTCGGCGTCTTCATATAACGGAAGAAATCGCTGTCCGGGCTGAGCACCATCACATCCTGGTTGCTCTGGAAGCTATTCTCGTAAGCACGCAGGCTACGGATAAAGGCATAGAAGTCAGGATCCTGACTGAAGGCATCGGCAAACAGCTTCGCCGCCTCGGCATCACCTTCACCGCGCAGGATGCGGCCCTGACGCTCAGATTCCGCCAGCGTTTTGGCCACTTCGTAGTCCGCAGCAGCACGCAGCTTCTCCGCCTCTTCCTGGCCCTGTGAACGGTGACGACGGGCGACCGCTTCACGCTCAGCGCGCATACGGTTGTAAATCGCCTCGGACACTTCCACCGGCAGGTTGATCTGCTTGATACGCACGTCTACCACTTCAATACCCAGTGCAGCCATACTGTTCGGGTTGATCACCGGCACTTTACCGTTGGTTTCAGCCTGAACGCGCTCAGCCGCTTTGGCAATCGCATCATCTGCTGCCGGCGTTGAAACTTCATCTTCAGTGCCCGCTGTGCCGGAGTTCAGCGCATCGCGAACTTCCAGGGTCAGACGGCCACGGGAGTCGGTAACGATGTCTTTCACATCCAGACGACCAATCTCAGAACGCAGACGGTCAGAGAACTTACGTTTCAGCAGCACTTCTGCCTGAGAAACGTCACCGCCGCCCGTTGCCAGGAAGTAACGGCTGAAATCGCTGATGCGCCATTTGATATAGGAATCAACGATCAGGTCTTTCTTCTCTTTAGTCACGAAACGGTCGGCCTGGTTATCCATGGTCTGGATACGCGCATCAAGCGTTTTCACTGACTGAATGAACGGCACCTTGAAGTGCAGACCCGGCTCGTAGATCACCGGGCGTTTGTCGCCATCACGCACGACGCTGCTGAACTGGAACTTGATCCCACGCTCGCCCTCTTTCACCACAAAGATCGAGGTATAAAGCACGACCAGTACGATGACGATGATCGCAATAACTGACTTACGCATCCTTATTCCCCCTGACGCTGGTAGTCGTTACGCTGCGCGTTAGCACGGCGTTGGTCCATAATGTCACCATCGCTCGAAGAAGACGTGGTTGTTGCGCTTGTGCTACCGGATGACGCAGGTGGCAGACGCAGCAGGTTGTTCGCACCGCTGTTGTCTTTTGCTGCCGATGCAGAACTGCCTTTCAGCATCTGATCCAGCGGCAGCACCATCAGGTTTCCGCCTTTACTGTCGTTAACCAACACTTTGCGGGTGTGGCTCAGCACTTTTTCCATGGTCTCAATATAGAGACGCTCACGGGTAATTTCCGGCGCCGCTTTATATTCCGGCAGGATCTTCGCGAAGCGAGCGACCTCACCCTGTGCTTCCAGGATGGTCTGCGTCTTATACGCACGCGCTTCTTCCAGAATACGCTGCGCCTGACCGTTAGCACGTGGCTGAACTTCGTTGGTGTAGGCTTCTGCTTCACGGATGTACTGCTGTTCGTTTTCACGTGCAGCAATCGCATCGTCAAAGGCCGCTTTCACCTCTTCCGGCGGACGGGCAGCCTGGAAGTTGACGTCCAGCAGGGTAATCCCCATGTTGTATGGACGAATGGTCTCTTCCAGCTCACGCTGGGTATCGCTACGGATAACGGTACGACCTTCGGTCAGGATACGGTCCATGGTGTATTTACCGATCACCCCGCGCAGGGCGCTGTCGGTCGCCTGGCGCAGGCTGTCATCAGCGCTGGTCACGCTAAACAGATAACGCTCAGGATCGGTCACGCGGTACTGCACGTTCATCTCAACGCGCACCACGTTTTCGTCAGACGTCAGCATCACACCAGACGCCGCCAGTTCACGGACCGATTCCACGTTGACCGCGGTCACGTCGTCAATGAAGGTCGGTTTCCAGTTCAGGCCCGGCTCAACCAGATGGCTGAACTTGCCAAAACGCGTAACGACACCGCGTTCCGCTTCTTTAATGGTGTAGAACCCGGTAGCAGCCCAGATGATTACCACTGCAGCGGCAACAATACCGACTACGCGGCCACCCATTTGCGGGCGCGGCCCCTGGGTGGAATTTCCACCTGAGCCAGAACCTTTACCTCCGCCAAGACCACCAAGCTTCTTGCTCAGCTTGCGGAAGATATCATCCAGATCCGGCGGCCCCTGCTCGCGACCACCTTTGTTGCCATTTCCCCCAGAGTTGCCGCCTTGATTATTGCTGCTTCCCCACGGGTCGCGGTCCTGTCCGTTATTACCGGGCTGATTCCACGCCATGTATATGCTCCATATTTGTTATGCAAGGGCGAATTATTCAGGCATCCCCTTTCTGATCAGACGATATAGTCGACCAGCGCAGGTTCTTGTTTACAGAGGCGACGCCAGTCAACGATCGGCATACGCACCTGCATCCCCACGCTGCCGTCATCCTCCATCCACTCTTTTTCTATCGCCTGAAGCTGATAAAACCGGCTGCGCAGCCTGCCTTCCTGTGGCGGCAGTCGCAGCGTGTGCTGAGCTACCTCACCGGAAAGACGTTCTGTCAAAGCCTGGAAAAGCAGTGGCACACCAAGACCGGTCTGGGCAGAAAGCCAGACCCGAATCGGTTTGTTCTCTTCATCTCTGTCGATACGCGGTTCGAAATCGTCCAGCATATCGATCTTGTTCATCACCAACAGCGTTGGGATTTCGTGGGCGTCGATCTCTTCGAGCACCACGTTCACCGCGTCGATGTTCTCCTGCACGCGCACGTCTGCCGCATCAATCACGTGCAGCAGCAGGGTCGCCTGTCGCGTCTCCTGCAAGGTGGCCTTGAACGCCGCCACCAGGTCATGCGGCAGGTGACGGATAAACCCTACGGTATCCGCCAGCACCGTTTCACCGACGTCTGCAACGTCAATACGGCGCAGCGTCGGGTCCAGGGTCGCAAACAGCTGGTCTGCGGCATAAACCTGGGCCTCGGTTATCTGGTTAAACAGGGTGGATTTACCGGCGTTGGTATACCCCACCAGCGACACCGTCGGGATGTCGGCTTTGGTGCGTGCCCGACGCCCCTGCTCACGCTGTTTCTCGACTCTTTCCAGACGCGAGAGGATCTGGGTAATTCGGCCACGCAGCAAACGACGGTCGGTTTCGAGCTGGGTTTCACCCGGGCCGCGCAAACCAATCCCGCCTTTTTGTCTTTCAAGGTGGGTCCAGCCACGCACCAGACGCGTTGCCAGATGACGCAGCTGCGCCAGCTCAACCTGCAGTTTCCCTTCGTGGGTACGTGCACGCTGAGCAAAAATGTCTAAAATCAATCCCGTGCGATCGATAACACGGCATTCGCAGAGAGCTTCCAGGTTGCGCTCCTGGGCTGGAGACAGCGCATGATCAAACAACACGACTGACGCGCCGGTTGCTTTTACGGCATCCGCAATTTCGACTGCTTTACCTTCACCAACAAAATACTTTGGGTGCGGCGCTTTACGGCTACCGGTAATCACCTGCATTGCTTCGACACCGGCGGAAGAGACCAGAGATTCAAACTCCTGGAGGTCTTCCATATCTTTGTCTTGCGAAAAATAGATGTGTACCAGCACCGCCTGCTCACCGGCATCATAACGGTCAAACAAGCGTAAACCTCTCTAAAAAGATCAGCGGGGAACGCAGGATCCCTGGCTCCCCGTGTGGATAACAGTGCGAAACCTTATTCGGTCTCGTCGCTGTCCTGCGCTGGCGTTGAAGAACCCTGCGCGTTGCTGCCATGATGGTAGTTACTACCTGTGCCGCCGCCAGCGTTATTGCTGTGATGAGATACCGGACGGGACGGAACAACAGTAGAAATAGCGTGCTTATAGACCATCTGACTGACCGTGTTTTTCAACAGAATCACGAACTGATCGAAAGACTCAATCTGACCTTGCAGCTTAATACCATTCACCAAATAAATAGAAACTGGAACACGTTCCCGACGCAATGCGTTCAGGAACGGATCTTGTAAAGATTGCCCCTTAGCCATTCTATCTTTTCCTTATATGCTTGTTTTGTACTTAGAACCTTGCGATTCTGAAAAATTGCGCACGATACGCCTCAATTGTACACATTCAGTGAGCGATATCACCAACAACCTCAATCACGTCGCTTAACGCCTGTTGTGGTTTTTCACTGTCTAACCAGTGAACCCCTTCCCAACCGCGCAACCAGGTGATCTGGCGCTTCGCTAACTGTCTCGTGGCGCAAACACCTCGATAAACCATTTCATCGTATGAAATCTCACCTTCAAGGTACGACCACATCTGGCGGTATCCCACACAACGAATGGAAGGCATGTCCGTATGCAAATCTCCACGGGCAAATAGCGCCCGCACTTCTGCTTCAAAATCTGAAGCTAACATCTGATGAAAACGCTGCTCAATTCGCTGATGGAGCAGTTCACGGCTCGCCGGGGCGATGGCGAACTGATGCACCTGATACTGCAGAGCGTCTCCTGACGTTTGCGTCAGTTCCGTTAAAGTTTTACCCGAAATGAAAAAAACTTCCAGTGCCCGGGAAAGCCTTTGCGGATCATTTGGATGGATCCGCGCTGCGGCAACCGGGTCAATCTCCGCCAGTTGCTGATGCAAAACGTCCCACCCCTGCTCTGCCGCCTGCTGCTCAATTTTCGCTCTTACTTCCGGGTCCGCGGATGGCAGAGGTGATAACCCCTCCAGCAGCGCCTTGAAGTAGAGCATGGTTCCGCCAACCAACAGCGGTATACGCCCCGCCGCCGTTATCTCGGCCATCTCGGCTAAGGCATCCCGGCGAAAATCCGCTGCGGAGTAAGCCTGAGCCGGATCGAGGATATCCAGCAAACGGTGCGGTGCCGCGCGCAGTTCTTCTGCGTCAGGCTTCGCCGTGCCGATGTCCATCCCTCGGTAGATGAGGGCGGAGTCGACGCTAATCAACTCTACCGGCAAAACTTTACGCAACTCAATGGCGAGCGCCGTTTTGCCGGAGGCCGTTGGGCCCATTAAAAAAATTGCCTTAGGCAGGCTCGCCTTACTTACGTCAATCATGTTTCAGGGCGTTCATCGCCGTTTTTAAATCAACAGGTTGTAATAACCCACCCGGCGGCGCTTTCACCAGATGCGGACAGAGGCGTTCAACCTCCGCCAGCACGCTGATGGCCTGTGCCATGCTCCACGGCGCGTGTTCGCTGGCCAGATGGCGGGCGATCCACTGCGCGGTGTTAGCGGCATCAAACGATGTTTGCTGCGCCAGGTAGCCTATCAGTTCAGGAATCAAGTTTTGTAAATTTTGTTGGCGTAAGGGTAAAGGCACTGCACGAATTGTCACATGTTGTGGTTCGAGCACAATTTCAATACCCATTTGCGCCAGCTGTGCTTCGGCACGCTGCAATATCCTTGTTTCATCAGGGGATATTTTCAGGCGAACCGGAATTAACAGCGGCTGCGCACAGGCGGCATTTTCGCCCGGCGTGAGCTGCACCTGTTTAAGCCAGCGTTCGGCAACCGGCAGTGCCAGAAGCATCAATTTGCCGTCACGTTCCAGCAGTGCCATATCCGGCGCGATAATCGTCAGCACCCGGCCAAAACTCTGGCTATGGCCGTCCAGAGAAGGCTGAGGTGCCGGAATAGGTTCTTTACGCTCTACGACTGGCGTCTCCAGCAGTTTGCGGTACAACGCGCCCTGCTGCTTTTGATAGCCAGGCTGGGCATTCGGGTAGTTGGCACCCGTTGGACGCGGTGCGGCCCCTGCGGAGGAAAAGCGCGGCGCTTCCGGTTCACGCGCAACGGCGGGCTCCGCAAAATGGTTGCGGCCTGCAGCGACACGGTTTTCAGGAATTGGGCGTGGCGCAGGTTCTGCGTGTTCCAGCGGCAACGGCGTTTCACCCTGCTGCTGCAGCACGCTCAGCACGCCCTGATAGATAAAATCATGCACCAGTCGCGACTGGTGGAACCGCACTTCATGCTTGGCAGGATGGACGTTCACATCCACCTGATGCGGGTCGATGTCCAGATAAAGCACGAAAGCAGGCTGCTGATCGGCCCCGAGCTTGTCTTGGCAGGCCTGGCGAATGGCGTGATTGATGAGACGGTCACGCATCATGCGGCCGTTGACGTAGCAATACTGGATCTCCGCAAACGCAGCGCTGCTCGCGTTAGGATCGGCTACCCAGCCGCGCAGCGCCAGATCGCCGTGCTGCCACTCAATGGCCAGCGCCTGTTCCAGAAACGGGGTCCCGCAAATGGCGCCCAGCCGACGCTCTTTCTGTCCACCTTCCGCCACCGCGCGATACTGACGCATCACCTTGCCGTTGTGGCTGAGGTTGATGGTGACATCGAAACGCGCCAGCGCGATGCGGCGGATGATCTCGTCGATGTGTCCGAATTCGGTCTTCTCGGTACGCATGAACTTGCGTCGGGCGGGGGTGTTGTAGAAGAGATCTAATACTTCAAGCGTCGTGCCGACAGGGTGCGCCGCGGGTTTGACCGTCACATCCATATCGCGCCCTTCGGCGTAAGCCTGCCAGGCTTCCTGCTGTTCGGCGGTACGGGAGGTCAGCGTTAAGCGCGAAACCGAGCTGATACTGGCCAGCGCTTCACCGCGAAAGCCGAGGCTAAGAATCGCTTCCAGGTCATCCAGAGAAGCAATTTTACTGGTGGCGTGACGGGCCAGCGCCAGCGCCAGCTCCTCTTTTTTAATGCCGCAGCCGTTGTCGCGAATGCGGATAAGCTTCGCGCCGCCGCGCTCGATATCAATATCGATGCGGGTCGCGCCCGCATCGAGGCTGTTTTCCACCAGCTCCTTCACGACCGACGCAGGGCGTTCCACCACCTCACCGGCGGCGATTTGGTTCGCAAGCTGCGGCGGCAGAACCTGAATCGGCATGAATTCTCCTTAGTTGGTCGCGGTCATCTCACCCGGTAGCGCTGCGCTGGCCGTCTGGGCAGCGCCGCTCTGTGGCGCAGACTGCAGCGGATGGGCATCAAAGTATTTACGCAGACCGTTATAAATCGCTTCGGCAATTTGCTGCTGATAGCTGTCGCTTCCCAGCAGACGCTCTTCACCGTTGTTACTGATAAAGCCCGTCTCTACAAGGATGGACGGGATATCTGGCGAGCGCAGAACGCCGAGGCTGGCATGTTCAGGACGACGCTTATGCAGCACACCAATGCTTTGCAGCTGGTTCAATACGTTAGTGGCCACATCATACCCGACGCGCTGAGAATGACCGAATTGTAAATCCAGCACCGCCTGGCTGAGATACGGGTCTGACTGGCTGTTTGCCAGCACATCGCCCGCGCCGCCTAGCAGTTCAGACTGCTTCTCATGCTCTTCCAGCCAGTTGGCCATTTCGCTGTTGGCGCGACGGTTCGAGAGTACCCATACCGAGGCACCGGTCGCGTTACGGTTAGGCGCAGCATCCGCGTGGATGGAAACCAGGAAATTCGCATTCTGCTTGCGCGCGACGTCCGAACGCCCCATTACCGAAATGAAGTAATCCCCGTCGCGGGTCAACACGCCTTTGAACGTAGGGTCGTCGTTGAGCAGTGCACGCAGCTTACGGGCAATGGCGATGGTGACATTTTTCTCTTGCGTCCCACCCGGGCCAATCGCACCCGGGTCCTGTCCACCGTGACCTGCATCAATGGCGATAATCACTTTGTCACCGCTGGTCGCAGCACGGCGCGTACTCACCGCCGGACGGGTCACCGTATTGCTGCTGGTTGCCGCAGTGATGCGATCGTTCTGTGATTTAAATGGATTACGCGCAGGTTCAGCAGGACGCGGCGTATACACCGGTTCTTCCACGCGTTTGGCAACGACAGGCGGCGGTGGAGGCGGTGGCGGGACATCGGCATTGATGGTAAAGACCACCGTATAGTTCGCCCCGTTTTGCTGCTTCACCGCCTTCGTTTTGCCCTTTTCGGTCAGATCGACCACCAGGCGTAACGACTGGCTATCCTGCGGCGTACCCGAACGGATACTTTTCACCAGGTTGTTGCCGCTGAACTGCAGCGGTAATCCCTGGATCACGCCTGTCTGTTTGATATCCAGCGCCACGCTGTGGCTGTCTGGCTGTGAAAACGCATACTCAGGATCGCCCATAAAGCTGAACGTGATCCGGGCCTGGCTTTCGCCGTTCGATACCTGAATATCTGAGAGGTTTGCCGCCCCGGCCTGCGCGCACAGCAGCACGGTGGCAGCCAACAACCAACCTTTAACGCGATTTATCATCCCGTCATCCCTACGCTTAACCGGCCAGTCGCGCCAGTAAGGAACTGCCTGATGAGGAAACAGCACTGATGCGTGCCTCACGCCCTTGAGCCTGGTAATCTAAGTGAATTTCGACATCCGGGTCAGGCAGCACACCCGCACCTTGTTGCGGCCACTCCACCAGGCAAATGGCGTCGTTGGCAAAATAATCACGGATCCCCATAAATTCCAGCTCCTCAGGATCCGCAAGGCGGTATAAATCGAAGTGGTACACCATGATATTTTCAAGGGTGTACGGTTCTACCAGCGTGTAGGTTGGGCTTTTCACATTCCCGTTATGCCCTAACGCCTGCAAAAAACCCCGGCTGAAGGTGGTTTTACCCGCCCCTAAATCACCATACAGATAAATGACGGTTGCCCCCTGACAGGCCTGCGCCACGCGCTTGCCGAGATCTAAAGTGGCTTGTTCATCAGGTAAAGGAATCGCTCGATTAGTCATTTTCTACGTCAATCACATCCGGGTTAACTACACGCCGCAGCGTGCAAAAGAGATCGGTGGCCAGCATACCGCGCGTACCGTAACGCGCAGCCAGTTTATCTGCCGCAACGCCGTGGGCCACGCAGCCCGCACAGGCTGCATCATAAAGGGGAAGTTTCTGTCCAAGCAATGCGCCAATAATACCGGAAAGCACATCGCCCATGCCGCCGCTCGCCATGCCCGCATTTCCGGCATCAATAACGCCCTGCGTCTCGTCACTGGCAACAACGGTTCCTGCCCCTTTTAAAACGGCAACACCTCCGTAACGTTTTACCAGACGCTGAGCAGAAAGTAAGCGATCGCTTTCAATTTCTGCCACGCTGCAGTTAAGCAGCCGCGCGGCTTCGCCGGGGTGTGGCGTCAGAATGCGATTGTGACGCTTATCCGGGTTTATTGCCAGAAGGTTAAGCGCGTCGGCATCCCACAGCATCGGTTTGCGAAAATTCTCGACCTTTTGCAGAGCCTGTTTACCCCACGCCTGCTGCCCAAGCCCGGGACCGATCACCACCACGTCCGCCCATTCGAGGCTTTCCTCCAGCGTCTGGAGCGTAAGCTCATGGACCATCAGCTCCGGTCGGGCCGTGACGATCGGCGCAATATTCTCAATGCGAGTGAGCACTCGCACTAATCCGGCGCCGCTGCGCAGAGCCGCTTCACCAGTCATGCGAATCGCACCCGCCGTACCGTGGTCACCGCCCACAATCACCAGCCTGCCGTGATCGCCCTTATGTGACGTTGGTCGTCGCGGCGGGAGCCACGCTGCAAGCTGCGACGCATCATAACGCGCGAGGTGCGTTTCCTGCCCGGCCAGCCAGCTCTCCAGCCCCAGCGCACTGTGGTGCAACACGCCAACGACGTCCCGCGCTTTGCCGGTCAGTAGCCCCGGCTTGAGGGCAATAAAGGTCACCGTATGTGCCGCCTGAATCACCGCCCCCGGCGTCGCGCCGGTTTGTGCAATCAGGCCAGAGGGAATATCCAGGGCGACTACCGGCGCGGAATGTCTGTTAGCGTGTTCAATGAGTGCGGCAACGTTTTCGCGCGGCGCGCTGCGCAGCCCGGTGCCCAGCAGCCCGTCAACAATCAGATCAACATCCTCTGGCCAGACGATATCAGGCGCATGAATCACACCGCCGGCGTTCAGCCATGCCTCCCGCGCCGCGCTGGCCTCTTCCGGCAGCGGTTTATCACTTTCGAGAGCCAGCAAGGTCACGCGGATACCCGCAGCCACCGCGAGACGGGCGACGACGTAGCCGTCACCGCCGTTGTTGCCGTGCCCGCACAGAATCAGCCAGTGGGCGGCCTGCGGCCAGGCGCTACGGGCAACGTCAAACGCTGCCTCACCCGCGCGGAGCATCAGTTCATACAGGGTAATCCCGAGGCTGTCTGCAGCCTCTTTTTCGGCGCGCCGGAGGTCATCCGCATGCCAGATGGAATGTGGTATACTTGCGGGGTTTTTCTTCACCGTATGGTCCGTCATGTCACAGCCCCTCGATCTCAATGAATTAGCGCAAAAAATCAAACAGTGGGGTGCTGAGCTTGGCTTCCAGAAGGTAGGCATTACCGATACCGACCTCTCCGCCAGCGAGCCCAAACTGCAGGCCTGGCTGGACAAACAATACCACGGCGAAATGGAGTGGATGGCACGTCATGGCATGATGCGCGCCCGTCCACACGAGCTTTTGCCGGGCACATTACGCGTCATCAGCGTGCGCATGAACTACCTGCCCGCCAACGCGGCCTTTGCGCGCACGCTCAAAGACCCCTCGCTGGGTTACGTTAGCCGGTACGCCCTCGGTCGTGATTACCATAAGCTTCTGCGTAACCGTTTAAGGAAGGTGCGAATAAGTCCGAGATGTGAGATCATCGTGTTGTAACCTGAACCCAGAATGAGTAACCGGATGAGCCAGCAACTGACTTTTGCCGACAGTGAGTTTTCCAGTAAACGCCGCCAG